>JANOLC010000236.1:0-16214 GCA_031419575.1 Burkholderiales bacterium
AGGGCACGGCCGCGTCTGCATCCGCGTTGAAGACACTGGCAGCGGTTTGAGCCCAGAGAAATTGGGCCATATCTTCGAACCCTTTGAGCGCCTAGGCCAAGAGGCCGGCTCGATCGAAGGCACTGGCATCGGCCTGGCTCTGAGCAAGGGCCTGGTGGAACTGATGGGCGGGCGCATTGGCGTGGAAAGTGTTGTTGGCCAAGGTAGCGTGTTCTGGGTGGAGTTGGATGCGCCGGGCGTCCAGGTGTCGGCGCATCCAGATTGAGTTTCCCTGAAGCGGGCATCCGTGGCCTGAATTCGAGTGCACATGAATGACCGCTTTCAGGCGACCTATTAATCGGCCTGTAAGTCAGCAATGTCGTCGAAAGCTGCCAGCGATAAGCTCCAATTGAATGTCGGCTCTCAGCCCATTGCGGACCTAGAAAGGCACCTCCCCATCATCCATATTTTTGGGTATCCAAACCAAAGCGGGGGAACAAACGGGGGAACAAATAGAATGACTGAAAATGAAAAGCTAGTGTTCATGCGGTCTTTGAGGCTTCTTTCGAGCGGTTTCACACCATATGAATCAAGGACTTAGCTTCGAAAAGGGGCTAAGTCCTTTCTTCTTTGTACGTTCAGATTCATTCATTGTCCCAACTGGGGCAAAGCTGCAGATGATGTCAATCGTAGTTCAACGTTTGCTGCCCCGACACTTTCGACGAATGATTCACAGAGCATTAAGGTTGCCTCCACGAAATTAGCGCGATCGGGACTCGAGGAGGTATCACACAACTTACTGGGTTTCATTGCCGTGTGTTGCACTTCGCTTTACCCTTCACCTAGTGCATCGATGATTGGACAGTCTGTATCGCCAGCGCCTGCGTCACATTGCTGAACCAATCCATCTAACATTTTTTGCATGGCTACAAGGTCGGCCATTTTTTGCGCGATGAGTTTCAGCTTGCGAGCGGCCAGTGCCCGCGTCTCCGCACAGGCACATGCCGCGTCCAAGTTCAACAACCCACCGACCTCGATCAGCGTGAAACCCAGTGCTTGGGCTCGTTTGATAAAGCGAATGCGTTTGACAGCCTCTAATGAATAACGCCGATGACTTCCCAGTGGCTTGGCTGGCTCAGCCAACAACCCGCGTCGTTGGTAATAGCGAATGGTTTCGATGTTCACCCCGGCAAATTCCGCCAGCTTGCCAATGGTTAGTTCAGTTGCCATCAAATACTCCTTGACTCCGTACTGTGGTACGGAATTTATAGTAGCAGCCATACAAGCAGATTAATGAAAATTGGTATGGCACAACTGACCGGAAAAGATTCACTGATTGCAGGTGCACTAGCCGCCATTGGCGCATCGGTGTGCTGTGTCGGTCCGCTAGTGCTACTGGCACTCGGTATTGGCGGTACTTGGGTTGGCAACCTTACGGCTATGGAGCCGTACCGTCCGCTCTTTATAGGGCTGACGGTACTTTTTCTCGGGTTGGCCTTCCGGCAGCTCTATCTGGTGCCGCAAGTCTGCGCACCTGACACGCCTTGTGTCAATCCTCGCACGCGGATACGGCAACGACTCACGTTCTGGATCGTTGGTGCTTTGTTGCTCGGTCTGTTGGCCGTGCCATGGCTTGCACCCCTGTTTTATTGAAAGGTAAATACCATGCGAAAACTGTTGATCGCCGCCCTGGTTGTGATCCCTATGACGACCCTCGCGGCACTCCCTAAGACTGTCACGCTCGATGTGCAGAACATGACCTGTGGGACGTGCCCCATTACAGTCAAAAAGTCGCTGGAAAAGGTGTCTGGTGTAGGTGGCGTCAAGATCGATTTCGGCAAGAAGACGGCCACGATTACCTTTGACCCTGACAAGACTCAACCGGAGGCACTCACTTTGGCGACGATGAACGCAGGCTATCCCTCTACTTTGCAGAAGTAGGACGATGATGAAAGACGCTGTCCTCGACTCGGTCTTGACGTGCCCACATTGCAGTGTTGCCAAACTGGAAATCATGCCGATGGATGCTTGTCAGTTCTTCTACGAGTGCAGCAACTGCAAGACGCTGCTGCGCCCAAATGCCGGTGACTGCTGTGTTTTTTGTTCGTTCGGTTCGGTGAAGTGCCCACCGATCCAGCAGCAGCGCGCGTGTTGCGGGTAACCAGTCGGCGCAGTCCTCTAAGTCCTTACATTTTTTTGAGAGTCGTGGAGTACATCAAGGGATAAGCCGAAAAAGTTGATTTCTCGCCTATTTCGCGCATCTTCCCCGAAAATACGGGTATCCGAGTTGATGTAAAGATTTGAAGACCCATGTTGCCGTTGAATGAATTGCAGGTGCTGCGCAGCCAGTTGCATGTGCACGCGCACCGCTATTACGTGCTGGACGAGCCGCAAATTCCGGACGCGGAGTACGACCGCCTGTTTCAGGCGCTGCAGGCGATGGAGGCGGCGCACCCTGAGCTGATCACGCCCGACTCCCCCACCCAGCGCGTGGGGGGCAAACCGCTGGATGCCTTTGCCAGCGTGCGCCACGCCGTGCCGATGCTCAGCATCCGTACCGAGACCGATACCGAAGCCAGCGGCGCGCAGACTTTTGATGCCCGGGTGCGGCGGGAACTGGGTCTGACCGACGACGCGCCGCCTGTGGAATACGTGGCCGAACCCAAGTTTGACGGCTTGGCCATGAACCTGCGTTATGAGCAGGGCGTTCTGGTGCGGGCCGCCACCCGTGGTGATGGCGAAATGGGTGAGGATGTGACGCAGAACATCCGCACGATGGGTCAGATTCCACTTCGTTTGCCCGCGAATGTCCCTCCCGTTCTGGAGGTGCGGGGCGAGGTCTACATGCGCCGCGATGACTTTGAGGCGCTGAACGACCGCCAGCGCGACAAGATCGCGCAAGGCATCAAAGGCGAAAAAACTTTCGTTAACCCGCGCAACGCCGCTGCAGGTGCCGTGCGCCAGCTTGATCCGGCGATTGCCGCGCAGCGTCCCTTGAGCTTCTTCGCCTACGGCCTGGGTGAGATCACACCGGCAGAACAGGGTGGGCCGGACTTTTCGACCCACTTTGAAATGCTTGAAACCCTGAAAAATTGGGGTTTTCCGGTCTCAGTCCTAGTGGATACTGCAGAAGGTGCTATTGAATTGGTAGCGTATCACCAGCGCATCGGCCAGCAGCGCGACGGGTTAGGGTTTGACATTGATGGCGTGGTTTACAAAGTCAACCGCATCGCGCTGCAAAAGCAAATGGGGTTTGTGACCCGCGAGCCTCGTTGGGCAGTCGCCCACAAATACCCGGCACAAGAGCAGCTCACCACCGTGCTGGGCATTGACGTGCAGGTGGGCCGCACCGGCAAACTTACGCCGGTAGCCAGGCTGGCCCCGATTTTCGTTGGTGGCGTGACCGTCACCAACGCCACGCTACACAATCTGTTCGAGCTGCGACGCAAACGTGTTCGGGTCGGTGATCAAGCCATCGTACGGCGTGCGGGGGATGTGATTCCCGAGGTCGTCGGTGTTCTGCCGCCGCTGTCAGAAAGTCCCGCTGAAGTTATCTCCGAAGATGGGCGGCCCTTGCTTTTTGATGGAAAGTCGCGCGCGCGATCTCCCTACGTTTCGAATTTCCGCATGCCAAAGCACTGTCCGATCTGCGGCAGTGCGGTGGTGCGCGAAAAAGGTGAAATGAACCATCGCTGCAGCGGTGGACTGTTCTGCCCGGCGCAGCGTAAGGAAGCGATATTGCATTTCGCCCACCGCCGCGCAGTCGAGATCGAAGGCCTGGGCGACAAACTGGTCGACCAACTGGTGGATTCCAACCTCATTAAAACGCTGCCTGATTTGTACCGCCTGGGCTTGGTTTCGCTGACCAATCTGGACCGAATGGCCGCGAAGTCCGCGCAGAACATCGTTGATGCGCTACAAAAATCGAAGCAAACCACTTTGCCACGGTTTTTATTCGGGCTGGGCATTCGCCACGTCGGTGAAGCCACCGCCAAGGCCTTGGCCCTACACTTTGGCAAGCTCAATGCCATCATGGACGCAACCGAGGGGCAATTGCTGGAGGTAGCCGATGTCGGCCCCATCGTCGCTTTAAGCCTGAGGACGTTCTTTGATCAACCTCACAACCGCGAAGTGGTGGAACAATTACGCGCTTGTGGCGTGACTTGGGCGGAGGGTGAACCCGCACCGCGCACCCAGTTGCCGCTGGTCGGACTGACCTTTGTGATCACTGGCACCCTGCCCACCCTGAGTCGCGACGAAGCGAAGGACCTGCTGGAAGCGGCTGGTGCCAAGGTGGCGGGGTCGGTTAGCAAGAAAACCAGTTATTTGGTGGCGGGTGAGGACGCTGGCACCAAGCTGGACAAGGCGCGTGAACTGGGGATAAAAATTCTGGATGAAGCTGCATTGAAGGAGTTGTTAAATGACCATTCGTGACATTCTCAAAATGGGCGACCCGCGCCTGCTGCGCATTGCCCCGCCGGTCACGCAGTTCGATACCGACGAATTGCATCTGCTGATTACCGACATGCTGGACACTATGCGCTCTGCCAATGGCGCAGGTTTGGCGGCACCGCAGATTGGGGTGGATTTACAGTTGGTGATTTTTGGCACGAATGATGTCAACCCTCGCTATCCGGATGCGCCGCCTGTGCCGCGCACGGTGCTGATCAATCCGGTGATCACGCCGCTGCCGCTGTTCGTGGATGGTGAAAGCAACAGTAAGGAGCTTTCGGAAGTAGAGGATTGGGAAGGCTGTTTGTCAGTGCCTGGCCTGCGGGCGGTGGTGCCGCGCTGGTCGCGTATCCAGTACACCGGGTTTGACCAGTACGGTGACCCCATTGACCGCACGGTGGCAGGTTTTCATGCCCGCGTGGTGCAACATGAGTGTGACCATTTGATTGGCAAGCTGTACCCGATGCGGGTGCGGGACTTCACCCAATTCGGCTTTACAGAGGTGCTGTTCCCCGGGCTGGACTCTGCGCAGGACGATTGATGAAAACCAATAAAACCATCGCCCTCGTGGCACTTGTCGCCCTGATCACCCTGTATTTTGTATTTGACTTGGGCCGCTACCTCAGCTTGGCCTTCATCAAAGAGCAACAGAGCAGCTTCGCAGCCTTGTACGATGCGCGCCCGGTGTTCATCACTATCGTTTTCTTTGCGGTTTATGTGCTGATCACCGCGCTGTCATTACCGGGCGCAGCCATCATGACGCTGGCGGCTGGTGCCAGTTTTGGACTGGTGTGGGGCACGGTGGTGGTGTCGGTTGCGTCCACGCTGGGTGCCACGTTGGCTATGCTGGCAGCACGCTATTTGCTGCGCGACAGCATCGAGAGCCGCTTTGGGGCCAAGCTGGTCGAGGTGAACAAGGGCATCGAGAAGGAGGGTGGTTTGTACCTGTTCACCTTGCGTCTGGTACCGCTCATTCCGTTCTTTGCACTGAACCTGCTCATGGGATTGACGAAAATGAAGACATGGACGTTCTTCTGGGTCAGCCAGGTGGGCATGTTTGCGGGCACTGTGGCCTATGTGAATGCCGGCACCGAGATCGCCAAAATCACCTCCTTGCGGTCTATCTTGTCGCCCGGATTGCTCGGCTCATTTGTCTTGCTGGGTGTGCTGCCACTGGTCATCAAAAAGGTGCTGGATGCCGTCAAGCGCCGCAGGGTCTACGCCCGCTGGAATCACCTCAAACCCAAAACTTTTGATCGCAATCTGATCGTGATTGGTGGCGGAGCCGGTGGGCTGGTCGCGGCCCTGATTGCCGCCGCGGTGAAAGCCAAAGTCACCCTGGTAGAAGCCCACAAAATGGGAGGCGACTGCCTGAATTTTGGCTGCGTACCCAGCAAAGCACTCATCAAAAGCGCCAAGCTTGCGCACCAAATGAAACATGGCGCCACCTACGGTTTGACGGACACCATGGCGGTCTTCAGCTTCAAGGCCGTGATGCAGCGCATCCACCACGTGATTGCCGAAATTGCGCCGCACGACAGCGTAGAGCGCTTTACCGGACTGGGCGTAGACGTTTGCCAAGGCTACGCCAAAATTGTGAACCCTTGGACGGTTGAGATTGCGCTGAACGATGGCAGCAAAAAGACGCTGACTTCCCGCGCCATCGTCATCGCCGCCGGTGCGCGGCCTTTTGTACCACCCCTGCCGGGCATTGACGACGTGGGTTACGTCACCAGCGATACCTTGTGGGACGAGTTTGCCAAGCTGGACGAGATCCCCAAGCGCCTGGTCGTGCTGGGCGGTGGCCCCATCGGCTGCGAGTTGGCGCAAAGCTTTCAACGCCTGGGTGCGCAAGTCACCCAGATTGAGATGGCACCGCGCATCATGATTCGGGAAGACGTGGAGGTGTCGGACTTGGCCAAGGCCTCACTTCAAGCCGATGGCGTGCGCGTGCTGACGGAACACAAAGCACTGCGTTGTGAAAGGGCCGGTGACACAAAAACCATTGTGGTCGAACACAAAGACCAAGAGATTCGCATCGAGTTTGACGCCCTGCTATGCGCCGTGGGTCGGGTGGCGCGCCTCTCGGGGTATGGGCTGGAGGAAATGGGTATTCCCACCAACCGCACCGTGACGACTAATGAGTATTTGGAAACGATCTACCCCAACATCTACGCGGCGGGGGATGTGGCGGGGCCGTTCCAGTTCACCCACACGGCGGCGCATCAGGCCTGGTACGCGGCCGTCAACCCGCTGTTTGGGTCGCTCAAGAAGTTCAAGGTCGATTACTCGGTGATTCCCTGGGCCACCTTCATTGACCCCGAGGTGGCACGCGTGGGCTTGAATGAGCAGGAAGCCACAGAAAAAGGCATTGCTTACGAAGTGGTGAAGTACGGCATTAACGACCTGGACCGCGCCATTGCCGACAGTGAAGCGCGTGGCTTTGTGAAGGTGCTGACGGTGCCCGGCAAAGACAAGATTTTGGGGGTGACGATTGTAGGCACCCACGCGGGCGACTTGCTGGCCGAGTACGTGATGGCCATGAAACACGGCCTGGGCATGAACAAAATTCTGGGCACCATCCACATCTATCCCACCCTGGCCGAGGCCAACAAGTACGCGGCGGGCGAGTGGAAACGCGCCCACCAGCCCAAGAAGCTGCTGGCGTGGGTGGAGAAGTATCACAACTGGAAGCGAGGCTGAACATGGCGAATTTTTTCAATCACCCGGGCAATGCGGGCAAGGCCGATTCATACGGCTCGCTCCTCAGTCGTCGTTTTGCTATAGCTATGATAGCTAACTATTCAATATTAACAGGGACTTCAAGCACATTTGCACAAGGTTCTGGTGGTTTTGACCATTCCTATGCCGCTTGGGACGCCTTGCTCAAAAAGCACGTGAAGTGGCTGCCAGACGGCAAGCAGTCCCGCGTCAACTACAAAGGCATGGCGGCGGACCGGGCCGAGCTCAAAAAACTGCTCGACTCGTTTAGCGCCGTACCTAAAGCCGACTTTGACAAGTGGACGCGCGAGCAGCAAATGGTGTTTTTGACCAATGCTTACAACGCCTTCACCGTTGAAATCATTCTGACCAAGTACCCGGATTTGAAATCCATCAAGGACATTGGTTCGTTTGTGTCCTCCACCTGGAAGAAGAAGTTTTTCACGCTTCTGGGCGAGGAGCACCACTTGGACTGGATTGAACACGAGCAACTTCGCCCCCGCTACAACGAGCCGCGCATCCATGTAGCTGTCAACTGCGCCAGCATTGGCTGCCCCGCCTTGCCACCCGAAGCCTTCACACCTGCCAAATTTGACGCGCAGATGGAGGAGGGCATGGTGCGTTTTATGGGCGACCGCACCCGTAACCGCATGACTGATGGCAAGCTGGAGGTGAGCCAGATTTTCAAATGGTTCAAAGAAGATTTTGAGAAAGGCAACAAGGGCTTTGCCAAGCTGGAGGATGTGTTTGCCAAATACGCGGACCAGTTGACGGCCGTGCCTGCGGAGCGGGAGAAGCTCAAGGCCAAGTCAGTGTCTGTGTCGCATCTGGATTACGACTGGTCACTCAATGATTTGGGGCGGTAGGCTGGTTTTTTTGTTGTATTGCCTGCCCGCGCTAGCGGGGGCGCAAACGCTCATCGCCTTCTCAACCGCAACCGGTGATGCGCTACCCGCACCATGGCGCATTGTGGGCCTGCCCAAAGGCAAAGCACCGCTGGCCAACATCGATATCACTGCGCTGGACGGTACGCGAGTGCTGCGGCTGGCCACCGACAAATCCTATGGCACAGCGCTGCATGAATTTAGCCCCACTGTGCCCGGCCCCGGCACCCTTTTGAAATGGCGCTGGCGGCTGGATCAGCCCATTCCCTTGGCCGATCTGGCCCGCAAAGACGCAGACGACGCCCCGCTCAAGGTCTGCGCCATGTTTGACATGGCCTTGGACAAGCTGGGCTTTTTTGAGCGCAATATTTTGAAAATTGCCCGCTCCATCAGTGGTGAAAAACTCCCCGCCGCCACGCTGTGCTACCTGTGGGATCACCGCCTGCCTGTGGGCACACAAATCCCCAACGCCTACAGCCCCAGAGTGCGTTACGTGGTGATGAACGCGGGCGAGAAACAGCTCAAAACCTGGGTGACGCACGAACGTGATATCACTGCAGATTTTCAAAAAGCGTTTGGCCATGAAACACAAGCCATGCCCCCGCTGATTGCCATCGTCGTGGGGGCGGATTCTGACAACACCCTTGGCAGCAGCCTGAGCTATGTGGGTGACATTACATTGACGATGTCGCCCAAACCTGCATTGCCTGCATTACCTACGTCGTCAGCACAATAGGCTCCAGCGCATCGCCCTGGGCCAAGATGCGCCCAATCGCTACCGTTTTGTCATAGCCCAGCGCACGCAACGCAGCGATGCAGGCATCGGCCCGGTCAGCGGGCACACTGGCCAACAGGCCACCCGCAGTTTGGGGGTCAAAAATCAGCGGGTAGCGGGGGTGTTTCACCATGGCTTCCTGATTGCGCAACGCGCGGCGCAGTCGCACATTGGCACTTTGCAGCGAGCTGACGATGCCCGCCGCCACGCACTCCTCGGCACCGTCCAACAAGGGCAGGGCAGAGAGGTTCAGCTCGGCATCCACGGCCGATGGGCGGGTCATTTCCACCAAGTGGCCCAGCAGGCCAAAGCCCGTCAAGTCGGTACACGCCGTGGCACCGTATTCAAACAGGCATTGCGCTCCCAAGCGGTTGGACACCACCATGGACTGCAAGGCAGCATCGATCCAACGGCCCCGGGCGGCCAGGCGGGCGTGGGCGGCAAACAGGGTGCCGGTGCCAATGGGCTTGGTCAAAATCAATACATCACCGGGTTTCATGCCGCTTTTACGCAAGATTTTGGCAGGGTCGTCGTCAATCAGACCGTTGATGGCAAAGCCCAGCGCCAGCTCTTTACCCTCGCCGGTGTGGCCGCCCACCAAAGCGCAGTTGGCTTCGTTGAGAACTTCCAGCGCGCCGGTCATCATCTGGAACAAGACGTCTTCCACCTTGGACTCCAGGCCCGACGGCACGGTGGCAATGGCCGTGGCAGATTGCGCCTGCGCACCCATGGCCCAGATGTCGCCCAACGCATGGTTGGCGGCTACCTTGCCAAAAATGTAGGGGTCGTCAATGAACGATCTGAAAAAGTCCACTGAGTGCACCATGGCCTTGGCCGGCGGCACGCGCACCACGGCTGCATCGTCGGGGTCTTTCAGGCCAATCACCACATCATCTCGGTCAACAGGGTGCAGGTTACTCAGGGCACGCGACAGCACCGTGGCACCCACTTTGGCCCCACAGCCACCACAGCGCATGGCAATGGCTGAGATGGCCTGCAAGGACTCTTCCTGACTGAGCTTGACGGTGGTCTGCGACGGCGCTGTGGTGGACCCAGCGCTGGCCTCCATAGGAGTCAAGTCCTGAAACTTGGTCATGAAACGGCGGTCGATCCAGTCTTTCCATTGCCAAACTGCTTTGCCTGCAAACCCCAGCCAGCCGCGTGACGCCACCGCGTATTGGTCGCCGGTGCTGATCAAGGCCAGCCAGCGGCTTTGTGGGTGGTAGGGTTGCAACGGGGTGCCTTCAATGGCGCGGCGCAGGTTCTCGGTCAGGGGCGGGCCCTGGCGCACCGCAAATACCCCGGCTTTCTCCAGCTTGTAGTTCACCATGCTGGCAATGTCACCGGCGGCAAAAATGGCAGGGTCGGTTACCGTTTGCAGGGTGTCGGTCACCTGGATGAATCCGTCCGCATCCAGCGCCAAACCGGTGTCGTTCAACCATGGCGCACCGCCAGCGCTGGTCACCCAGACGATCTCATCAGCGTCCAACAGCTCGCCCGTTGACGTTTGGAGGCAGCCCGCAAACACCTCGGTCACCGCCGCGTTGCGGTGCACCACCACGCCACGCTCGGTCAGCACAGCATCAAAGCGCTTTCTCACCCCTGCGTTGTGGGTGGGCAAGATGACATCACCGCTGGTGAACAGGTGAAACGCCAACTCGTCCGGGTTGCGCTTCAGAGCCTTCAATTCATTGCGCAGGCGGAATTGCATCGCCAGCAACAGCTCCACCCCACCGGCCCCCGCACCGACCACGGCAATGGTCAGCTTGCCGGGGTGATGCTGCACACGGCGCAGCAGTGCCAGCCAGCGGTCATTGAAGCGGGCGATGGGTTTGACGGCTACGGCGTAGTCAGCCGCACCCGGCACTTGGCGCAACTGCGGTGTGGAGCCAATGTTGATGGACAACTGGTCATACGGCACGGGTGGCCGGTTGCGGCACAGCACCTTCTGGTTGGCGCGGTCCAAGCCGATGACTTCGTCGCGGTACAAGCGCGCACCGGCAAACACAGCCAGGCGGCTCAGGTCAATGTGCACGTCGTCATAGTCGTAATGCCCAGCCACATAACCGGGCAACATGCCGGAATAGGGCGTGTGCATGTCGGTGCAAATAAGGGTCAGGCGCACACCGGGGATGGGCTTCATGCCAAAGCTTTTGAGCACGCCCACATGGCTGTGGCCGCCGCCGACCAGCACGATGTCTCTCAAAATGGGTTGGTCAGGGGCTTGCATGGGTTTTCTTGTTGTGAGTGGCGTTCATGTCAGTAAGTCGTTGACCAGTTGGATCAGTGATGCCTGTTCGGCTTCGGGTGCAAACAGGGGCGCGCGGGCGGCGCAATGCGCTTGCAAGCTGGCACTGATCTGCGTGAAGTTCAGAAGCAAATCTGCCAGGCCCTGGGCATCACCGTGCTCAAAGTAACCGGGGTAGGTGGCTCCCAGCATGCCCACGTTGCCATCGATGCGCGATGCCAACACGGGCGTGCCGCTGCAAATAGCCTCCATCACGACGTGAGCACCACCTTCCATACGGCTGGTATGCACCAGTACATGAGCGCGCTGAATGTGGCGGCGTGTGGCGCCATGGGTCAGACCGCCTAACCAGCGGTAGTTGGGGCAGGTCAAGGCTGTTGAGCGGGCTTGGTCCCCTAGCGCGGCGTCCAGCGGCTCGCCAATGTGGTCCATCAAAATTTTTGAGTGGTCTTTGAGCAGGCGGGCCGCTTCAAACAGGGTTTGAGGTGACTTTTCATCCCGCAGGTGGCCCACCATCACGGCGCGCACATGCCGCTGGGTTTTGGCCAACGTTTGTCGTGACGATGTGGATTGAAAGATAGCTCTGGCTTTGTGGCGCACCTCAGTCGGCAAAGCATCCAGCCCGCGTTCTTGCAACACCACCAGATGACGAGCCAATGCCAGCGAGATTTGCGCTGCGCTGTCGGTCTGAATGTCGCGGTACAAGTCAGTGCCCGTCAAGACAACCCCCAGGCCAGTCGCGCTATTGACGGTGCCACGCGCCTTGGCCCAGGCCGCAATCGAATCGGCCGATCGCCTCGCGTGCAGTGCCAGCATCACGTCAAACGGTGTGCCATCCCAAGTTTGCGCAATCGTGGTCTGACATACGGGTTTGAGCATCCGGCTCCAGCGCCACGCGGTTTGCCAGTTGCCATTATTGGCGTTGGCTAGGGCAGGACTGATGATGATGACGCGGGGCAAGGACATTGCAGCAAGTCTAAACTCTATGGATTCACCTATTTTTCGGAGTATTTCATGGTCAGTTTCCCCCCCTCCCGAACCGTTCGCGCCCTGATAACGTGTACCGTCGTCATGTTTGGCTCTTTGTGTGGGACGCTATCTCACGCGCAACAAGTTTTCAAAGTTACCGCCATCCCTGATGAGTCGCCCACCGAGCTGGCCCGAAAAGCCACACCGCTGGTGAAATACCTTGAAAAGACATTGGGAATGAAGGTTGAATTCACCCCCGTCACCGACTACGCGGCGGCGGTGGAAGCCTTGGCCAACAAGCAGGTTGACATGGCCTGGTACGGTGGTTTTACGTTCGTGCAGGCCAATGTTCGGTCTGGCGGTAAAGCCATTGCGCTGGTGCAGCGTGCTGAAGATGAAAAATTCCGCTCGGTGTTCATCACCAGCGACCCCAGCATCAAAACCCTGGCTGACCTGAAAGGCAAAAACGTCAGCTTCGGCTCGCAGTCCAGCACCTCGGGCCACCTGATGCCCCGCAGCTATTTGCTGCAGGCCAATATCGACCCTGACAAAGATTTCAAGCGCGTTGCCTACTCCGGCGCGCATGATGCAACCATCGCCGCCGTAGCCGCTGGCAAGGTCGAGGCCGGTGCGCTGAACATTTCAGTGTGGGAAAAGTTTGTGGCCGATGGCAAGGTGGATACCGCCAAGGTCAAGGTGTTCTACACCACGCCCGGCTACTTTGACTACAACTGGACCGTGCACGCCGACACGCCCGTGGCCCTGCGCGACAAAATCACCAAGGCCTTTTTGGACCTGAACCCCAACACACCAGAGGGCAAAGAAATTCTGGACCTGCAACGCGCCACCAAGTTCATCCCCACCAAGGCGGACAACTACAAAGGCATTGAGGCAGCCGCTCGCAGTGCTGGGCTGATCAAATAAGCCAACAAATAGCTGTTCTCTTTACTGCAAATGGTCGCTACTCAATTAATAGCAAACTATTGATAGTTGACGGGGACTTAAAGGTCTTTTCATTATGAATATTGAGCTGCAAGGCGTTGTGGGGCATCACCCGTCGGCCAAAGCGAGGGCCTCGCCAGCGGTGCGGGGCGTCTCGCTGTCGATTGCGCCCGGCGAGCAGGTCGCGGTGATTGGTCCGTCGGGTGCGGGCAAGACCACTTTGTTGCACCTGATGGCATGCGCGCTCAAGCCCACGGGTGGCACGGTGCGGTTGGCAGATCGCGACCTGTGGGCTTTGTCGCGCACGGCTTTGCAGGCGCTGCGGGGCAACTTGTTTCTGGCCCCTCAGGTGCCGCCCTTGCCGCCGCGCCAGCGCGTGGTGATTGCTGTGCTGGCGGGCCGCTTGCCGCATGAGAGTTTGTGGGCCAGCCTGCGCAGCCTGTTTTACCCCACCGATATCGCATTGGCCGACCGGGCGCTGGACCGGTTCGACCTGAGCGACAAGCTGTTCGATCGGGTAGACAGGCTATCGGGCGGTGAGCGCCAGCGGGTCGGCCTGGCGCGTGCATTGGCCTCTCAAGCCAGTCTGTTTTTGGTGGATGAGCCTTTGTCCGCGCTGGACCCCACGCGGTCCCGGCAAGCTATTGAAACCCTGACCAGCGTTGCGCGTGAACGAGGGGCAACCCTGGTGGCCACGCTGCACCATGTGGAGATGGCTCTGGCCCATTTCCCGCGCATTGTGGGTTTGCGCGGTGGCGAGCTGGCGTTTGACTTGCCCGCAGCGCAGGTCACCCAGCAGCATTTGCTGGATTTGTACGCCCAGCATTTGAATGAGCTGACGGGCCCGGCTGAGGCTGATCTGGTGCCTGAGGCACCCACACCAACGCCGGTCGTCATGCATTGCCGCTGACCTAACGTTTAGGTTTAGGTTCATGTCAATAAAACCATCAGCAACACTTGCGAAACCCACTGGCTTACCCGCTTTGCGCGACCCGGCCTGGACGGGCCGCGTGTTTTGGGCCGTGGCGGGTTTGGTGGTGTTATGGCCCATGCTGGTACTGGGCGAATTCAAGCCCTGGGTCTTGCTGGAGCCCGGCGCTATGAAGCCAGCGCTTAGATTTGTAGGCGACTTCTTTCCACCCCGCGTGGATGCCGATTTTTTGATGTTGGTGGCTCGTGAAACCTGGCGCACCGTGGCCATTGCCACAGCGGGCATGACGCTGGCATTGGTGTTGGCGGTGCCACTGGCATTGCTGTCGGTGCGGGTGCTATCGCTCTCCGCCTTGACCGGGCGAATGGCCTTGTTACCAGCGGTTATCAGGCAGGCCGTGCGCTGGCTGTTGATGCTGCTGCGCAGCGTGCCTGAGTTGGTGTGGGCGCTGGTGTTTGTGCGCGTTGTGGGCCTGGGGCCAACCTCCGGCGTGTTGGCCATTGCATTGACCTACGGCGGCATGTTGGGCAAGGTTTATGGCGATATTCTGGAGAGTGGTGAGGCCCATGCCACCACCAGCCTGATGCGCAATGGATCGGGCCGTTTGCAGGCTTTTTTCTATGGCTTGCTGCCGCAAAACGCGGGTGAGTTGACCAGCTACACCGTGTACCGCTGGGAGTGCGCGATTCGCTCGTCCGCTGTCCTGGGGTTTGTGGGCGCGGGCGGCCTGGGGCAAATGATGGATTCGTCCATGAAGATGTTCAATGGGGCCGAGGTGGCCACCATGTTGCTGGTTTTTATGGCGCTGGTCTGGCTGGCCGACACGGTAAGCGCCTGGCTTAGGCGGGGTCTGGCATGACCACCCCCGCCGCCAATGACATCTACAAGATGCCGCCCAAGTTGTTTGATGCGCGTTGCAAAGCCTGCTGGTTTGTGGTGGCGGCGATGCTGCTGGTGGTCATCAGCTTCTGGTCGCTGGACCTGAAATGGGCGCAGTTTGCGTCGTGGGATGCGCAAGCGCGTATGGGCAAGTTCCTGGGTGAACTGCTGCGCCCGGAGCTAAGCATCAAGTTTTTGGTCAAGATCGCTGCGGCAATGCTGGAGACGCTGGCTATGTCGGCGTTGGGCACGTTGCTGGCCTTGGCGTTGGGTTTGCTACTGGCGCTGCCCGCCAGCAAAGTCCACGCCGAGGACCCGGCTCGCTGGCGGGGCGCTTCACGTTTGTTGCTCAATGCCCTGCGCAGCACGCCAGAGTTGGTGTGGGCATCGCTGCTGTTGATTGCAGCGGGTTTGGGGCCGTTTGCGGGCACGCTGGCACTGGGGCTGCACACGGCAGGGGTGTTGGGGCGCTTGTTTGCGGAGGCGATTGAAAATGCCCCCAGCGCACCAGGCTTTGCCCTGCGGTCGCGTGGGGTGGGAGAGATCCGTGTCTTTTTGTATGCCACACTGCCGCAGGTGCTGCCCCAGTTGGTGAGCTACAGCCTGTACCGCTGGGAAAACAACATTCGCGCCGCCGCTGTTTTAGGCGTAGTGGGCGCGGGCGGTTTGGGCCAGATGCTGGCCTTTCACATGGGCCTGTTTCAGATGGGGGAGACCAGCACGGTGTTGATCGCCATGCTGATATTGGTTGCGGTGGTGGACGCGTTGAGCTACGCTGTTCGCTCGAAACTGTCACGGTAAGTGCGCGATAGGTGCACGACAAACAAAAGCCTTTTCACAAGGAGTTGACCATGCGAGTCTTGCAGTTTTTCACAGCGGTTTTGGCAGTTGTTTGGCTCAGTGGCTGCGGCACGCCGTATGCAACAGTGCCCAACCGCAGCGCAGAGCCGGTGATGCTACTAGGCCATGACCCTGTGGCTTACTTCACCACAGGGGAGCCAACGCGCGGCAAGCCTGAACACAAAGTCAACCTCCCGGAACGAACCTACTACTTTGCCAGCGAGCAAAACAAGGCGATTTTTGCGGCCAACCCGGCGCAGTATGAGCCCCAATATGGTGGGTTTTGTTCCAGCGGTGCTGCCTATGCCATCAAGCTGGGCAGTGACCCCACGGCCTGGCAAATCTACGAGGGCCGGCTTTTTATTTTTGGTGATGTGTTGGGAATGAACGCTTGGCAGGTCAACCCAAAATGGAATGTTGATCATGCCGATGCCTTGTGGCCCGCCATCAAAGACAAGGGCTGGCGAGGGGTGTCACTGGGCAGCTACTTGTCCAAAGTTGATCACTACAAAACTGGAGCGCAAATTCACGCTGAGTGGCTGGCCAAGAATCCCGGCAAAGTGTGGCCCACGTATGACGTGGGCAGCATGGTCA
>JANOLC010000237.1:0-2163 GCA_031419575.1 Burkholderiales bacterium
CCGGTGTTCTGGCAAAAGTCAGTCGCACCATCACTGTAGAAATGTCGGACAGCATGCGATACACACCGTCAGAGATTCAGGTAAAAAAAGGGGAAACCATCCGCTTCATGGTCAAGAACTCTGGAAAGGTCAAGCATGAAATGAGCCTTGGGACTGAAAAGGAATTGAAGCAGCACCTGGAACAGATGAAGAAATTCCCTGACATGGAACATGATGAGCCAAACAAAATTACGCTGACCCCTGGCAAACAAGGCGAAATAATTTGGCAATTCACCAAAGCCGGGCAGGTCAATTTCGCTTGTCTGATGCCTGGTCACTACGAAGCCGGCATGAAGGGTCAAGTCAAAGTGGCAGCCAAGTAAGCGACACCCATATTCAAGAAGTAATCAGCATTTAACTATTTAGGAACTTTCAATATGACCAGATTCAAACAAACGCTCGCTGCCATTGCAACGGCAATAGTCACCGTAGCTGGTGTTTCCGGCACTGCCCATGCACAGGTTGACAAGAGCAAAATAGATACGGCCCAAATGGCATCCATGACAGATGGAGAGATCCGGAAAATCGACAAGGATGCCGGCAAAGTCACAATCAAGCATGGCGAGATTAAAAACTTGGATATGCCCGCCATGACCATGGTTTTTGTAGCCAAGGAAAAGTCACTTCTGGACAAAATCCAAACGGGTGACAAGGTGAAGTTTGCCGTGATCAGTGAAAGTGGAAAGATGGTTGTCACCGATATCAAGACGGTCCAATAGACATCCCGCGAGGTTTGACGCACTTGGATTGCCCAGGAAACGTCAACGACCAGTCCCGCAAAATCAATTGAAGCCATTCACTCGCTTGCAGGACTGAGTTCAGCGCTTTCAAAATAAAGGGGCTGTTTCAGAATCGGGATTCAAGGGAGTCATGGTGTCAGCTCTAAAGGACACAAGTGACCTTCAGAGAGACTGGGCGACTTTGAGCTTATCCGTCGATAACGGATGATTTCTTATAACTTTCGCCGCTTGTGAAGTTCTACTAATCTGCCGCAGCCCTCGGGGGTACGTGTTGTCGTCAGGTGTACTCTGGAAGCACTGCGCAGGTAGGCAATTAGTAGTTGACTCTGCGAGTCAGAACGGTTGTTTAAAACGGAATGTCGTCATCCATGTCATCAAACCCACTGGCCGACTTGGCGGGCGCAGCGGCTTGGCGCGGAGCCTGTTGAGGCGCTTGCGGGGCGGGGCGTGATGCAGGTGCCGGGCGCGAATAACCGCCACTACTGTTGCTGTTGCCACTACTTGCACCGCCGCTATAACCACCGCCTTCATCATCACCCGACGGGCCACCCATACCCTGGCGGCCACCCAGCATTTGCATCTGATCAGCGCGGATCTCGGTGGTGTACTTTTCCTGGCCGTCTTTGTCGGTCCACTTGCGGGTACGCAGGGAGCCTTCGACGTAAACCTGCGACCCTTTGCGCAGGTATTGCTCGACGATTTCGGCCAAACGGCCGGTGAACTGCACGCGGTGCCATTCGGTGGCTTCGCGCATCTCGTTGGACTGCTTGTCCTTCCACTTGTCGGTGGTGGCAATGGCGACGTTGGCGACCCGGTCGCCATTGGGGAAAGAGCGAACCTCAGGGTCACGGCCCAGGTTGCCGACGATGATGACTTTATTGACTGATGCCATGTGTTGAACTCCTCAAATTAACCTGAATTATGCGGCCTTGGGTGCTGACTTGGTCGCAGCCACCGTGCCAGCGCGGGGCGGGGCCACCATGGGCCAGGCAACAGCCAGCCACAGCAACATGCCCCCGGCGCACACCGCAAACAGCCCCTGCGCGCCCCCGTGTTTGACCAGCCAGCCGCCGGCCACACCGCCCACAAAAAACCCGAGCGACTGCAAGGTGTTGTACACCCCCAAAGCCGCCCCGCGCGAGTGGGCCGGGGCCACTTTGGACGCCAAACTCGGTTGGCTGGCTTCCAGCACGTTAAAGCCGCAAAAAAATACAAACAGCAACACCGCCAGCGCGCTAACTGTGGGCGTGGACAGGGCCACCCACAGCAGGCCCAGTTGCACCAGAGAAATCAGCCCGACTGCCGACAGAAACACCGCCCGTAAATAGCCCTTTTTCTCCAGTCTGAACAAGGTCATGCCCATCACAAAAAACGATCCCAAAAC
>JANOLC010000238.1:0-3695 GCA_031419575.1 Burkholderiales bacterium
CGAAGAAGACGGCTTGAGCAAACGTTTTGACGGCCTCCCATGGTTTTTGGACGACATGCGGCCCCAGGGTTTCATGGGCCGCACCTTTGCGCACAGCCACCCCGAACTCCAGCTGGGCAACGACCCGCGCTACTGGAGCGATGACGATGTGCTGCGCGCCATGGCGCTGTGCGGCGACGACCTGCCCGGCAACCTCGTCGTGGGCGAGCCCGCTTTTGAGCGCTTTCACACGCTGCACCAGCGCGCCAGCCGGGCGGCATCAACCGACGACTACCCGGCGCTGGCTGAGGCCGCCATGCACGGCACCTTGTCGGGCTCGTCTGCCGGGGGCGAACAGCCCAAGTTCTGCACGATCACTGCGGGGCGTCCTGTGCTGGTGAAGTTTTCACCGGCGGGTGATGCCCCCACCGACCAGCGCACGCGTGACCTGCTGGTGTGCGAGCACCTGGCGCTGCAAACGCTGCTGAATGCCGGCATACCCGCGGCCAAGACGCAAATAGTCACCGGCGCGGGCCGCGTGTTTTTGGAGGTGGAGCGTTTTGACCGTACCCCCCATGCGCAAGGTCTTGGCCGCGTGGGCATGGTCTCGCTGATGGTGTACGACGCTGAATACGTGGGTGCCATGGACAACTGGGCGGCCACCGCCAACCGCATGCTGGACCGCCAGTTGCTGCGCCCCGACGATGCCCGCACCCTGCGCCTGCTGGAGGCCTACGGCGTGCTCATCGCCAACACGGATCGCCACTACGGCAACATCTCCCTGCTGCTGCAAGACGATGACTGGGTGCTGTCCCCCACCTACGACATGCTGCCCATGCTTTATGCCCCCGTGGGCGGTGAGCTGGTGCCGCGCGACTTTGCCGCCCGGCCCCTGCAACCCACCACCGCCACGCTGCCCGAATGGGCGCAGGCCAAAGCGCTGGCCTGCACGTTTTGGGCCGCCGCCGCGGGGGACGTGCGGGTGTCAGACGGCTTTAGGCGCATTGCAGCCGAAAATCTAAACCATATCGACCGATAGTCCGCGTGGATATTGAATGGTTTGCTATCAATATAGGAATATCGGTGCTTCAAAAAAGTGACTCTATTTGGCCGGCCGGTGCAGCGCGCAAAGCTTGTTGCCATCCGGGTCGCGCACATAAGCCAGGTAGAGCTTGCCCGTGGGGCCTTCGCGAAACCCGGGTGCCTCTTCACACGTGCTGCCGCCATTGGCAATGCCCGCAGCGTGGAACGCATCACCCTGCTCCGGGGACGCCACGCTGAACCCAATGGTGCTGCCATTGCCGTGTGTGGCTGGCTCGCCATTGATGGGCGTGGTGATCGCGAACGACCCCGTGGGGCTGCGATAAAAATACCGCAGCTTGTTGGCAACACCCGGGCCATGGCCCAGCGTGCCAAGCACCGCGTCATAAAACTTCTTTGAGACCTCAAGGTCGTTAACGCCAAGCATCACATGACTGAACATTTTTGTCTCCGTTGCGCCCTGGGGTGGGCTGCGGGTTAGAGGGAAGGTTTGGCCCGGTTTGTGTCGAAACAGGGCCGGGCGGATGGTACGCGAAGCTTTTGAGTGATGCAGTGGGGCTATTTCTGCGAGGTTGCAAAATACTGTTCAAAATTACAGTATCGAGGTAAAGTGATGGCTGCGCAGCGCGGTTGCTGCCACCCCAAGAGGTCACCATGAAAATATTGCCTGCTGACTTTGACGGTCAACCCATCCGCCGCGTGTTTGATGAAGCCACCGAGACCTGGTGGTTTTCGGTGATTGACGTGGTGCAAGTGCTGACGCAGCAGGCGGATGACCTGACCGCCCGCAAATACTGGAACCAGCTCAAACGGCGACTCGACAAAGAGGGCAGCCAACTGGTGACAAGTTGTCACCAGTTGAAAATGCCCGCCGCCGATGGCAAACAGCGTCTGACCGATGTAGCCACCGCCGAAACCCTCCTGAGGTTGGTCCAATCCGTCCCCAGCCCCAAAGCCGAGCCCATCAAGCTCTGGCTCGCCAAAGTGGGCTACGAGCGCATGCAGGAACTGGCCGACCCCGCCCTCTCGCTCAACCGCGCCCGCCAGACCTGGCAGCAGCACGGCCGCAGCGACAAGTGGATTGCCCAGCGCATGACCGGGCAGGAAACCCGCAACAAGCTGACCGACTACTGGAGCGAGCACGACATCAAGGCGGGCCAGGAATTCGCCATCCTCACCAACATCATCCACACCGAATGGAGCGGCGTCAGCGTCAAAGAGCACAAGGCCGCAAAAGGCCTGAGCAGCCACAACCTGCGCGACCACATGACCGAGGCCGAACTCATCTTCACCGCGCTGGCTGAAATGTCCACCCGTCAGATTGCTGAAACGACCGATGCTACCGGCATGGCCGACAACACCACGGCAGCCCAAGCGGGCGGCGGCATTGCCAGACAGGCGCGCAAACAACTGGAGGGGCAAACCGGCAAGTCTGTGGTGTCGGGGCAGAACTACTTAGGGCCTCAAGCGGTGAAGGTGGTTAAGGCGTTTAAAGCCACGAAGAAGTAGAAATCTGGTGCAGGTGCACACCAACTTCGTGATTGGGTGGCAGTTCCATGGCTGGTCAGTGGCACCGCAGGCAGTGCGTTCTTTTTCAGGAACGCCACCCACAAAGCCTGCCGGGATTGATCGTTGGCGAACTCGTCACTCAACCCAGCGTGCTGCTCAGGTTGGAGGGTGGTGGGCGGAGTACGGGGTACGAGTTGTGTGCCAAATAGGCCGCTAGTCCCCATGGAATAAGCGCAAACAGCTATCAATTCATGAGCAATAAGGTACACGACACGTTCGAAACACCCGAGCAGCTCCACGCTTGGCTGCGGGAGAACCACGCCAGCGAGCCTGAGCTGTGGGTGCGCATCTTCAAAAAGGCCACCAGCCAGCCCTCCGTCACCTGGGACGACTGCGTGGTGGCTGCTATTTGCTGGGGCTGGATCGACGGGCTGCGCAAGTCCTTGGACGACGCCTCGTTTCTGCAACGCCTGACGCCACGCCGCGCGCGCTCCAACTGGTCGCAGAAAAACGTGCAGCATGCCGAGCGGCTGATAGCGCAAGGGCACATGCAAGCCGCCGGCCTGGCGCATGTAGAGGCCGCGCGCAGCGACGGGCGCTGGGCCACTGCCTACGCCGGCAGCGCCACCATGGTGATACCCGAAGACTTCTTGGCGGCGCTGCAACAAGACCCCGCTGCCCACGCTTTCTACGCCACCCTCAAGCGACAACACCTGTTCACCATCTACCACCGGCTGCACAGCGCCAAGCGCCCCGAAACCCGGCAGAAGCGCATGGCGGAGCTGCTGGCAAAGTTGGGGCGTGGGGAAAGCCCTTGATTGAGATTGGTCGGCACATTGTTGAGTTTGAACAGCAAGGCGACGGCCGGGCGGAATACGGCACGCAAATGCTCAAGAGCTTGGCTGAACGCCTGACATCCGAATTTGGCAGCGGCTTCTCAGTCACCAACCTCAAACTCATGCGCCAGTTTTATGCAGTGCACGCCCAAAGAATTGGTCAGACAGCGCCTGGCTTATTCGAGACTAGGACACCCAAAGAAGAAGTGTGAAAATCAAAACATGCGCAAAAGTTACGCCCTCACCAACGCCATCTGGACTATCGCAGCTCTGTTGAGCAGCCCGGGCTGCCTGCAAGAGGTTACCGCGTGACCGCCCTTGAACTGCTGG
>JANOLC010000239.1:0-12591 GCA_031419575.1 Burkholderiales bacterium
CAGCACATTGGCCAGAATTGGCAAGGTGTGGCGCCGCTCAACGATACCAGCGACCGATTGCAAAACCGATAGCACTTTGTCTTGTGTTGCCTTCAGGACGATCATGTCAACCTCTTCTTTAATTTCTTTAATTTAAATTAGTAGTAGTAGATAAGGGATCAGCTTGTCTGTGGATAGCTGCATTTTCCCCTTTTTTATCAAGCACTTGGATGCTTTTGAATGCTGTGGGTACCCCTGCTTTCAGCGTGTACCTGAAACATGGATAACTTTTGAGATTGACTCTGTCCTGTGGATAACTCGGAGAATCCATTGAGATTATCCCCAAACTTATCCTTTTCAGAATTTTGCCCAACAAAAATGAAGAAGGTATGATTTTTCATGGTCTGTTTCAATCGTTCCAATTTTTTTAGCCTTTGAGCGTCTGCTCAAGCACATGCAATTGCTGGTTGAGTTCGGTCATTTGCTGGCGCTCACCACCAATCTTGCGTACTGCATGGAGTACGGTGGTGTGATCACGCCCGCCAAACAGCTCACCAATCTCAGGTAGGCTTTTCTGAGTCAGTTCCTTGGCCAGGTACATCGCAATCTGTCGCGGTCGTGCAATGCTGGCTGGGCGTTTTTTGGAATACATGTCGGCAACTTTGATCTTGTAATAGTCGGCCACCGTTTTTTGAATGTTCTCAACCGAGATTTGACGGTTTTGGATCGATAACAAGTCCCGCAACGCTTCACGTGCCAGTTGGATGGAGATTTCTTTCTGATTAAACCGGGAATAGGCCAGAATTTTGCGCAACGCACCTTCCAACTCACGCACGTTGGAGCGGACATTTTTGGCCACGAAAAATGCCACTTCTTCCGGCATTTCAGTGCCTTCTTGACGTGATTTGGTGATCAAAATTGCAACACGCATCTCAAGTTCAGGCGGTTCAATCGCAACTGTTAAACCTGAATCAAAGCGCGATACCAAGCGTTCATGAATATCTGCCAGACCTTTGGGATAGGTATCGCTGGTCATCACGATGTGCGATTTTTTGGCCAGTAGGGCTTCAAACGCGTTGAAAAATTCTTCTTGCGTTCGCTCTTTGTTGGCAAAAAACTGCACATCGTCAATCAATAACAAATCTAGCGAGTGATACCGGTCTTTGAACTCATCAAAGGTTTTCCGCTGATAGGCTTTGACCACATCTGAGACAAACTGCTCAGCGTGGATGTACAAAATTTTGCTGAGGGGTTTATCTTGCAATAACTTGTTACCAACGGCGTGCATCAGGTGGGTTTTTCCCAGACCAACACCTCCATAGATGAACAATGGGTTGTACAGGTGGCCAGGTGTTGTGGACACATGCATGGCCGCAGCACGTGCCATTCGGTTGGCTGTTCCCTCCACCAGGGTATCAAAGGTCAAAGCGGTGTTGAGCCGGTTTTTAGGACCACTTTGGAGTCGCTCTTCACCTAATTCAGCAGGCTCTTCCAAAGGCACCAATTCAACGGCACGGGCCGCAGCGTAAGATCTAACAGCTGCATCGCGAGGTGCTAGCGCTAACTCAACAACAATGGCCTGACCGTAGAGTTTTTCAAGCAGTGCTGAAATTCGGCCGCTGTATTGAGCCCTGACCCAATCCAATTTAAAGCGGTTGGCAACAAGAATGGTGACTTTGGAAAGATCATCCAGCACCAGTGCTGAAAGAGGTTTAATCCAAGTGTTGAATTGTTGTTCAGGTAATTCTTGCGCTAACTGATTAATGCAAGCTTGCCACAGGATTTGCCCATCACCCAGTCCCGATGGGCCGCCAAATGTGTCTGTGGCGTCCGTCGCGCCCGTTTGGCCCCTATGTTTTCCCTCTTGCATTTCTCTTGTTGTTTTCTGTGGATAGTTTTATTTTGACGCGCCTGGAATTGTAATTTATCCAGAATTTATCCACAAGGCAATGACTCTGGATACGCCGCGAAGCCGACCACTTACAGCATTACAAGCTGATGGTGCGCTAAGGTGTTGCCGGGATTGAATAAATTTGCGATAATAGAAAGCTTTTCTGTACTCGAACATCGGGATTTCCAAATGAAACGCACTTACCAACCTTCCAAAATCCGCCGCGCCCGTACCCATGGTTTCCTGGTTCGCATGAAAACCCGCGGCGGCCGCGCCGTGATTAACGCACGCCGCGCCAAGGGCCGCAAACGCCTGGCTGTCTAAGCCTGGCTTTCTGAAGGCTTGGCAGTTCAGTGCTTGTTTGTACTCGCTTGTCTGAGCCGTTGATAAGCATTTTTGGTACAAGCCGAGCTGCTTTGCTTTCAAGCAAAGCTTGCCCCAAGTGCAGCGGTTAAAAACCAGAGCTCAGTTTCAGGCCGCGCTTGCTGGTGAAACAGTTGCCCGTACCGCCCACTTTGCGTTGCACTGCGCACCTCTCAACTCTACAGTTCCGATGTCAGGCAACCTGCTTCCCATTGGGGTTAAAACAAAACCCCTGTTTTCGGTGAGCGGTGTGTGGATGGGTGCCATGGTTCCTAAGCGATGGGCAAAACGTGCTGTCACCCGCAATGCTGTCAAACGTCAAATTTATACAGTGAGTGCGCTCTTGGAGTCCTCGTTGAGTCCTGTCGCGCACGTTGTGCGATTGCGAACGACGTTTGATAGAAAGCTGTTTGTCAGCGCAGCGTCGGATGCGCTCAATGCGGTAGTTTGTGCAGAGTTAAATCAGTTGTTTGCCAAGGCTGTCGCTTTGCGTAATGCTTCACAGAGTATTTCAGGATGATTAAGTCTTTGTTGATTGGCCTGGTCAAGGCCTATCGGCTCCTGCTGAGTCCATGGTTGGGATCAGCGTGTCGGTTTGAACCGACCTGTTCGCTGTATGCCATCGAAGCGCTGGATAAATATGGTGCCATCGTTGGCACCTGCATGACTTTAAGCCGGTTGGGCCGTTGCCAGCCTTGGTGTCAGGGTGGTCATGATCCTGTACCGCTTGAAAAACCCCGGCTGCTAACGCGGCTGCTTTCTCCTCTTTCTCATAAGACTCCCTCATGAACGATATCCGGCGCACCATCTTGTGGGTGATCTTTGGTTTTTCCATGGTTTTACTCTGGGACCAATGGCAGGTTTATAACGGGCACAAAGCCACGTTTTTTCCCACGCCGGGGCAGACTACAGCCGCTTCAACGACAAACTCGCCACAAGTGGCGGGTGTGCCTGTCGCTGGAGCATCAAGCACAACCACCGTGCCAGCGGGCACGGCACCATCAACTGCGCAGGTCCCCGGCATATCTGCGCCCGCAACGGCTGTCGCACCGCGAGAGCGCATTGTTGTTTCAACTGATGTGCTGAAGCTGACATTTGACACCGAGGGTGGCTCACTGGTGCAAACCGAATTCGTGAAGCACATTGATATGGCAAACAAGGCCAAAAACTTTGTGTTGCTAGACGAGAGCAAAGAACGTACCTACGTGGCTCAGTCCGGTTTAATCGCCGGGGCTACGGGGGGCGCGTTTCCAACCCACAAGGTGGTGATGACAGCAGCAGCTGGCGAACGTGTTCTAAAGGATGGCAACGATGAATTGGTGGTCAAGTTTGAATCGCCTGAAGTCAGTGGCGTCAAACTGGTCAAAACCTATACCTTGCGTCGGGGCAACTACGCGATGGTCGTCAAGCACGAAGTGGTCAATAACAGCACGGTACCGGTCTCACCCCAGCTGTATGTGCAGCTGGTGCGCGATGGTAATAAACCCGTTGGCGAGTCGTCGTTCTATTCCACCTTCACGGGGCCCGCGGTTTATACCGAAGCCAAAAAGTATCAAAAGGTGGAGTTCACCGATATCGAAAAGGGCAAAGTAGACATTGAAAAGCAGTCCCAAAACGGCTATGCCGCCATGGTGCAGCACTATTTCGCCAGCGCCTGGATGCTGGGTGATGGCATAAAACGCGACTTGTTCATGCGCAAGGTCGACACCAACCTTTACTCGGTGGGCATGATCACGCCGGTGGACAACATTGCGCCAGGCACCAGCAAAACCATTGAAGCCAAGTTTTACGCTGGACCGCAGGAAGAGAAAGTGCTGGAAGCCCTGGCTCCCGGACTGGAACTGGTCAAAGACTACGGTTGGCTCACGATTTTGGCCAAGCCCTTGTACTGGTTGCTCGACAAGTTGCACAGCTATATCAGCAACTGGGGCTGGTCAATCGTGGCACTCGTGTTGTTGCTCAAGGCCGCTTTCTACTGGCTCAACGCGAAGGCGTACGCCAGCATGGCCAAGATGAAAGCCGTTAATCCCAAAATCACCGAAATGCGCGAGCGGTTGAAAGACAACCCACAGCAAATGCAACAAGAGATGATGCGCATCTACCGCGAAGAAAAAGTCAACCCGATGGGTGGCTGTTTCCCCATCATGATTCAGATCCCGGTCTTCATTGCCTTGTATTGGGTGCTGTTGTCCAGTGTTGAGATGCGCAATGCGCCCTGGGCGCTGTGGATTCATGACTTGTCATCGCCTGATCCCTTCTACATCCTCCCGCTCTTCATGACAGCCACCACCATGCTGCAAACGGCGTTGAACCCAGCACCGCCAGACCCAATGCAAGCTAAGTTGATGTGGTTCATGCCGCTGGCGTTTTCCGTCATGTTCTTCTTCTTCCCGGCAGGTTTGGTGCTCTACTGGATCACCAACAACGTGTTGTCGATTGCCCAGCAGTGGATCATCAATACCCGCATGGGTGTGCCGCCACAGTTCAATTTACCGAAGTTTTCCTGATTTGATGTGGCCCTTGAGCCATGTTGGCGTTTGACCAAGCCCCCATTGCAGCAATAGCCACGGCTCCTGGACGGGGAGCCGTGGGCATAGTCCGCGTATCGGGGCCGTCAGTCGCTGGGCTGATTCAGGCACTGTGCGGCAGGTTACTCAAGGCCAGGGAAGCCACGTACCTTGCGTTTCGTGCAGCAGATGGCTCGGTCATTGACCAGGGCCTTGCGATTCACTTCCCCGCGCCCAACTCCTACACGGGTGAGGATGTTCTGGAAATCCAGGCACATGGCGGCGCGGTGGTGTTGCAATTGCTGCTGTCACGTTGCCTGGAAGCGGCGGTTGAGATCAGTCCCGCTACCAACGCCCCGCGACTTGCCGGCCTTCGATTGGCTAAACCCGGCGAGTTCACGCAGCGCGCTTTTCTCAACGACAAGATGGACTTGGCCCAGGCTGAAGCGGTTGCCGATTTGATCGACGCCAGCACCGAAGCCGCCGCACGCAGCGCGGGGCGGTCCTTGGCGGGCGACTTCTCCAAAGAAATCCACACCTTGCGCGACGCGCTGATCAATTTGCGCATGTTGGTGGAAGCCACGCTGGACTTTCCCGAAGAAGACATCGATTTCCTGCAAAAAGCCAACGCGACCGGGCAATTGCTGAATCTTCAACAGGTGTTGGACAAGGTGACGCAGCGCACACAACAAGGCGTGTTGCTGCGCGAGGGCATCAAAGTGGTGATTGCGGGGCAACCCAATGCCGGCAAGTCGTCACTGCTCAACGCCCTGGCAGGGGCCGAGCTGGCCATCGTGACGCCGGTGGCCGGCACCACGCGTGACAAGGTGCAGCAAACCATTCAAATAGACGGCGTGCCGATTCACATCATTGACACGGCTGGGCTTCGAGACAGCGACGATGAGGTTGAAAAAATCGGCATCACCCGAGCTTGGGACGAGATTGAAGCGGCTGATGTGGTCGTATTTTTGCATGACTTGACGCAGGCTACCGCTCCTGAATACATAGCAAAAGATCAAGCTATAGCGGGGACTTTGGCATTAAAACTCTCTAAAAAAGTGCCATTGATCCATGTTTGGAACAAAGCCGACGCACTTCCGCCTGCCACCCACTGTTCCAGCGCTTCAGCCACAACGCCCACCGCCATCACCGATGCGCTGCACCTCTCGGCCAAAACCGGCGATGGTCTGGATGCATTAAGGCGAAAATTGCTGGACATTGCGGGTTGGCAGTCTGGCGCTGAAGGGGTCTACATCGCCCGTGAACGCCACGTTCAAGCCTTGCAGCAGGTTCACGGTCATCTGGCCTTGGCACAGGTCCACCTGCAATGCACACCGGCACTGGACTTGTTGGCTGAAGAGCTTAGACTCGCCCAAAATGCGCTTAATACCATCACGGGTGAGTTCACGTCCGACGATCTGTTGGGTGTGATTTTCTCCAGCTTTTGTATTGGCAAGTAAAACCGAACACGCCTGGATCGTCGCGAACCCTCACTCACTCACCATCGCCAATGGCCGCCCTGCATTCCTCCTCCAACCGCCCCACCATTAAGACTCTGGTGGAGGCCGTGATGCACAACACGGGGGAGGACTCACTCGGTAAAAATCTTGTGCCCCCGCATTGGGAAGCTTTGGAGCCATTTTTGCAGTCGTTTACGCTTGCACCCAGCCAAACTTTGATCGCTCAGGGCGCAACCGACCGAACGTTGTATTTTTTAGAGTCTGGCAGTTTGAGCGTGCATTTTGAAGACCTCAGCGGCAAAGTTCACCTAGCGATTGTTCAGGCGGGATCAATCGTTGGAGAGGGCGCATTTTTCTCACAAATGCCGCGCAATGCCACCGTACAGGCGGTGGGAGATTGCCGACTTTGGACGATGACCTATATCCGCTTTGTCGAGTTGTCGCAAAAGCAACCCAAAGTGGCACTGGCACTCGCCATGGCACTGGGTGCGGTTATCGCCCGGCGAATGACGCACCGGCGCAAGCGCGTGTCGGTGACCTGAACTCAGTGCCCGGCAAAATCGATCAAGGTGAACAACGACAGGCCGCTGGCGCGCAGTTTGTCTGACCCGCCCAGCTCAGGCAAGTCCACAATCGCTGCGCCCTCCATCACGATGGCGCCTAACTTCTCCAGCAGCTTTTTACCCGCCATCATGGTGCCGCCAGTGGCAATCAGATCGTCAATCAACAGTACTCGGTCGCCGGCTTTGACAGCATCAGTGTGCAGCTCTACAGTGGCACTGCCGTACTCCAACTCATAGGTTTCTTCCACCGTGGTAAACGGCAGCTTGCCCTTTTTGCGGATGGGAATAAAGCCTACGTTGAGCTCATAAGCCACCACAGCGCCCAAAATAAAGCCCCGAGCATCCAGACCCGCCACCACATCCGGGCGCATGGCCGGGTCCATGTAGCGGTGCACAAATGCATCAATCAGCACCCGGAACACCTTGGCGTTTTGCAGCAGCGGCGTGATGTCCCTGAACTGCACACCCGGTGCGGGCCAATCGGACACGGTACGGATGTTGTCTTTGAGGTACTGGTTGACGCTTATATGTTGCATGGCTTAGAGACCTTTCAGGAGCTTTTGTTCGGCCAAACTCAAGGCTTCAGCTTGGCCCGATAAAACCAGTGTATCGCCACCCTCAAACAGCAAGTCGTCTGTTGGCGCAATGGTTTTCCCGCCGTTTCGACGCAAGCTGACAACGCGCACCCCCATCGCATGCAGGGCCAAATGCCCTAGCGGTTTGCCGACCGACTTGGCCCCCAAAGGCAGCGTCAGCGTGTGCAAGCGCTCATGGTGCAGTTCATCAACCGAGTCATCATCGGCGCCGTGAAAATAACCGCGCAGCAGGTTGTATCGGGCATCGCGCTGGTCTTGCACAATGCGAATCACACGACGCATGGGCACACCTACCAGCGCCAGCGCGTGGCTGGCCAGCATCAGGGAGCCCTCAATGGCTTCAGGCACGACCTCGGTAGCGCCCGCTTTTTGCAAGGCCTCCAAATCGTGATCGTCCTGCGTGCGCACGATGACGGGGACTTGTGGCGCGTGGCTGCGTATGTTGGCCAGCACCTTCATGGCGCCCGGCACCTCTAGATAGGTAATGACCACTGCACTGGCGCGGGCCAGCCCTGCGGCCATCAAGGATTGCAGGCGTGCAGCATCCCCAAACACCACCGAGTCGCCCGCAGCGGCAGCCTGGCGCACCCGGTCAGGGTCCAGGTCCAAGGCCATGTAGGGGATGCTTTCAGCCTCCAACATGCGGGCCAGGTTTTGCCCGCAGCGACCGTAGCCGCAAATGATCACATGCTTGTTCGCGTTGATGGACTTGCGAGCGATGGTGGTCATTTGCAAAGACTGCTGCAACCATTCACTGCTGACCAACTTCATCACCAGCGGGTTGCTGTACATGATGATGAACGGCGTGGCCAACATCGACAACACCATGCTGGCCAAAATCGGGTTGATCAAACCCGTCGACACCAGACCATGTTGCTGTGCCAGTGCCAATAATACAAACCCAAACTCGCCTGCTTGCGCCAGGTAAAGCCCGGTTCTGAGTGACACGCCGGAGGTCGCACCAAAACCCCGCGCCAAGGCCGTCACCAGCGCCGCTTTGAAAAACACCGGCAAGCTCACCAGCAGCAGCACCAGCGGCCAACGCGCCAGCACCTCGCGCCAGTCCAGCATCATGCCAATGCTGATGAAAAACAAGCCCAGCAACACATCGTGAAACGGGCGGATGTCAGTCTCCACCTGGTGTTTGTATTCAGTCTCGGAAATTAACATGCCTGCGATGAATGCACCCAGCGCCAGGCTCAAGCCCGCCCGCTCAGTCAACCACGCCAAGCCCAGGGTGACCAGCAGCAGGTTGAGCACAAACAACTCTTCGCTTTTGCGCCGCGCCACCAGCGTCAACCACCAGCGCATCACCCACTGCCCGCCCACCAGCAGCACGGTGATCAACACAGTGGCCTTGATGCCTGCCCACGCCAGAGCCTCCAACAACTGCTCACCCGAGGCCCCCAGTGCGGGGATCAGTACCAGCAGAGGAACCACTGCCAAGTCCTGAAACAGCAACACTCCCATCACGCGCTTGCCGTGCTCGGACTCCATCTCCAGCCGCTCAGCCATCAGCTTCACCACGATGGCGGTGCTGCTCATGGCCAGCGCGCTGGACAAGGCCACGGCGGTTTGCCAGCTCATGCCCCAATGTTTAGGCGTTAAAAATGCCATGCCCAGTGAGGCGACCGTGGCCAGCACAATAGTCAGCACTACCTGAAACAAGCCCAGGCCAAAGACATGGCCGCGCATGCTGCGCAGCTTGGGCAGGTTGAACTCCAGCCCAATCACAAACATCAAAAATACTACGCCAAACTCGCCCAGGTGGCGTACCCCGTCGGAGTTTTGGGCCAGTGCCAACGCATTGGGGCCAATCACCACACCCACCACCAGATAGCCCAACATGGGCGGCAGCTTTAACGATCGGCAAGCCACCACGCCCAGCACGGCGGCCAACAAATACAAGAGCGTGAGGTCCAGGGCGGTCATGTCTCAATACTATCCGCTTGAGTCTCCCCTTGACGCATGGGTCACTCTATAAAATGAAGGCATGACGCAAGCCCTTCAGACGCAGATATCAGAACCAGAGAAGCAAATATTGCGTATCTCGCGATCCGTCTTTTTGGCCCACGAAACGCTGGATATTGAAGCCGCCGCGATCCTCGGCCTCAAGGCCCGCATTGGTGCCGCGTTTGGGCAAGCGGTTGAGATGATGTTGCACGTGCAGGGCCGCGTGGTGGTCATGGGCATGGGCAAGAGCGGCCACATTGGTCGCAAGGTGGCGGCCACGCTGGCATCTACCGGCACACCGGCCATGTTTGTGCACCCCGCCGAAGCCAGCCACGGCGACTTGGGCATGGTCAAGCCGGTGGACTTGGTGCTGGCTATCTCCAACAGCGGTGAGTCCGGCGAGTTGATGGCCATCCTGCCGGTGCTTAAGCGCCTGGGGGTCCCCCTGATCGCCATGACTGGCAACGCCAAATCAAGCTTGGCACAGTATGCCGAACTAACACTGGACAGCGGCGTTGACAAAGAAGCCTGCCCGCTGAACCTGGCCCCCACCGCCAGCACCACAGCGCAACTGGCCTTGGGCGACGCACTGGCCGTGGCCTTGCTGGATGCGCGTGGCTTCAAGGCCGAAGACTTTGCCCGCTCCCACCCCGGGGGTGCGCTGGGCCGCAAGCTACTTACTCATGTGAGTGATGTGATGCGTTCGGGCGACGCGGTGCCGCACGTGGCGCCCACCGCCAGTTTCAGCGAGCTGATGCGGGAGATGAGCGCCAAAGGCCTGGGTGCTACGGCGGTTGTCGACGCGAACAGGCAGGTGCTGGGTATCTTCACCGACGGTGACTTGCGCCGCTTGATCGAGAAAGGCGTTGACCTGCGCACCACCACCGCCGCGCAAGTGATGCACTTACAACCGCGCACTATTCTGCAAGACGCGCTGGCCGTGGATGCCGTGGATTTGATGGAGCGCAACCGCATTACCAGCGTGCTGGTTGTGGATTGCGACGGTGTTTTGTGTGGCGCACTCAACAGCAACGACTTAATGCGCACCAAAGTCATCTAAATCGTCCCCACAAAAATATGTTGCCTGCACTCACTTTTACGCCGGAACTGCTTTTGAAAGCCCAAGGTGTTCGGGTCGCTTTCTTTGATGTGGACGGCGTGCTCACCGATGGTGGTTTGTATTTTTCTGAAGCCGGCGAAATGCTCAAGCGTTTCAACACACTGGACGGCCAGGGGCTCAAGCTGCTGCAGCGCGCGGGCATCGTGCCTGTCATCATCACGGGGCGCGACTCCAAGCCCTTGCGTGTGCGCCTTGCAGCGCTGGGCATTGAGCACGCGGTGTTTGGCACCGAGAACAAGCGCCCGGCAGCTGAAAACTTCCTGGACCTGCTCAACTTGGATTGGCGTCAGGCCGCAGCCATGGGTGACGACTGGCCTGACCTTGCGGTGATGACTCGCTGCGCTTTTGCTTGCGCACCTCTCAATGCGCACGCCGAAGTCAAGGCTATCGCGCACCATGTCACCGCAGTGGCGGGTGGTGCAGGGGCTGCCCGGGAGTTTTGTGATGTGCTGTTGGTGGCCAGTGGCCAGTACGCCAGTTTGCTTGAGGACAGCACCCGGTGATTCGGTTTTTGCGCACAGCGTGGGACCGGCTGTCCCTGTACGTGCCCATAGTTTTACTAGCGGGGTTGGCTTTTGGCACCTACTGGCTGGTGCGCAGCACGCCTGCGTTTTCGCCCGCTGAGGTGACAAAAGCCGCCACCCATGACCCCGACTACTTCATGAAGACGTTTTCGGTCAAAACGTTTGACGCGGCCGGCCACCTTAAAAGCGAGGTGATGGGGGACGCGGCTCGCCACTTTCCGGACACCGACACCGTAGAAATCGACCGCGTGCGCATTCGGTCGTACAACGACAAGGGGCAGCTCACCACCGCCACGGCTAACCGGGCGCTGACCAATGCCGATGGTTCCGAGGTGCAGTTGTTTGGCAACGCTTTGGTCGTGCGTGAGGCCACCGTGGGGAAAAAAGACTCGCCACGCCTGGAGTTCAAAGGCGAGTTTTTGCATGCCTTTATGAACACCGAGCAGGTCAAATCCAACAAGCCCGTGCGCCTCACACGCGGCAAAGACAGTTTTGTGGGTGACTCTATGGATTACGACGGGTTGGAGCAGGTCATGCAGCTGCGGGGCCGCGTGAAGGGTGTGCTGATTCCGGACAAAGCCAAATAACCACGCGGGAGAGGTCCATGTCCAAGCTTGTTTTCATCACCGGTGCCTCCAGTGGGATTGGTCAAGCGCTGGCTTGGCGTTTTCACCAGGCGGGCTACAAGTTGGCGTTGGTTGCCCGTCGCCCGTTAGAGATAAAAAATGCCTTGAGTCCCCGTGGAATAAGCGAAGATAGCTATCAAATTTATAGTGCAGATGTGTCCAATATTGACAGCATCGCAGCCGCTGGCCATGCCTGTCTGGCGGCCCAAGGGCTGCCTGATGTGGTCATTGCCGCAGCGGGCATCAGTGTGGGGGTTGACACCGCAGACCGGGGCGACCTGGATGTCATGGCGCAAACCTTTGCGACCAACAACGTGGGCACGGCCGCCACGTTTCACCCATTTGTCGGTTTGATGTCTGCGCGCGGCTCAGGTACTTTGGTCGGCATTGGCAGCGTGAACGGCATTCGTGGGTTTGCCGGCCATGGGGCCAACTGCCCCAGCAAGGCCGCGCTGATTAATTATTGCGAGTGTTTGCGCGTGGAGTTGCGGCAAACCGGTGTCAAAGTAGTCACCATTTGTCCCGGTTACGTGGCGACCCCGCTCACGTCCCACAACCAATATGCCATGCCGTTTTTGATGAGGCCCGAGGTTTTCGCCGACCAAGCCTTCAAAACCATTGAGGCCCAAATCAGCTACCGGGTGATTCCGTGGCAAATGGGTGTGGTGGCCAAAGCGCTCCGGCTTCTGCCCAATTGGGCATTTGACAAGGCGTTTTCGGGTCGTCCCAGGAAACCTCGCCGCCCTAACGTTTAAGTCTGGTGAATGCTCGCTAGTGGCGCTCAATGCAGAGTGTTTTTAGGCTTTGGGCGATGAATCTGCATCAAGATTGAAGGTCGCCGTCAGCGACTGAATAGGCCAAATTGCCGACGTAAAGTTTGTTGCCCATGGCATCAGTCCTGAAAGGTGCAAATTTTGATTATGCGTCGCACAACAAAAAGGGCCCTTGAAGGCCCTTTTTGTTGTCATCAGATTGGCCTTAGCAGGCAAACCTATGAATTAGCAGCTGC
>JANOLC010000240.1:0-8265 GCA_031419575.1 Burkholderiales bacterium
ACGGGCGCGGTTGGGCTCGCCACCGCTGGCGTGGATGTCGGTCTCAATAATGCCGGGGCGCACGGCGTTGACGCGAATGCCCTCCAGCGCCACCTCTTTGGCCAGCCCGATGGTGAAGGTGTCAATCGCGCCCTTGCTGGCGGCGTAATCCACATACTGCCCCGGCCCGCCCAGCTTGGCCGCCACGCTGGACAGGTTGACGATGGTTCCCCCCGCGCCGCCGTGTTTTGTGCTCATGCGTTTCACGGCCTCGCGCGCACAGATCATGCTGCCCAGCACGTTGATGTCAAACATGCGTTTGAGCCGCGCCGCGCTCATCGCGTCGACGCGCGATGCCACGTCCACCACGCCGGCGTTGTTGACCAGCGCGGTCAAAGGGCCGAGCTTGGCGTCCACCTTGTCGAATAGGGCCAGGATGTCGGCCTCAATGCCCACATCGCCCTGCACGGTGATGGCCGTGCCGCCCCCCGCGCGAATTTGCCGCACCACCTCGTCGGCCGCCAGTGCGTTGGCGGTGTAGTTCACGGCGACGGCAAAGCCTTTTTGCGCCGCCAGCAAGGCTGTGGCTGCGCCGATGCCGCGTGAGCCGCCGGTGATAAGTGCAATGGGTTTCATGGTGGGCTGATTCCGGGTAAAAATGCGTCTCTAGGGTGCCCGATAGTAGCGGCATTGTTGTCGCTGCCCACACCCAAATTTCTCCCAACAGTTCCGAATATTCCCCACAGGAGCCCGCCTTGCTACCCACCATTGACTACTACTTCACCCCGCAAAGCCCGTGGACTTACCTGGGCCACGCCCGGTTTTCTGCCATTGCGGAGGCGGCTCAGGCCTCGGTGAGGGTGCTGCCGGTGGACTATGGCCGCGTGTTCGCCGTGTCTGGCGGCCTGCCACTGGGCCAGCGCGCACCGCAGCGCCAGACCTACCGGCTGGTGGAGCTGGCCCGCTGGCGGGATTTGTTGGGCTTGCCGTTGAACGTTCACCCCAAGTTCTTCCCCGTGGCGGGCGACAACGCATCCCGGCTCATCATCGCCGTAGACCGGGCCGATGGCGCGCAAGCTGCCATGCGAATCAGCCGCGCTATTTTTGCCGCCGTGTGGGAGCGCGACCAGGACATCAACAACGCCGATACGCTGGCCGTCTTGCTGGTGGAATGCGGTTTGAGCGCTGACCGGCTGGACAAATCCCGCAGCGAAGAAGTGCAAAAAACCTATGACGCCAACACCCAGGCGGCCATCGCTGCAGGGGTTTTTGGCGCACCCAGTTATGTGGTGGATGGCGAAATCTTCTGGGGTCAGGACCGCCTTGATTTTCTCCAGCACCGGCTGAATCCGGCCGAGTACTTCACCACGTTTTGACAGCACCCGAGCCTCATTATCGAAAGCGCCACCATGTCTGAGACGATTCAACTGACCTCCGCCGACAGTTTCACCTTTCCCGCTTACCTGGCCCAACCCGTGGGCACGCCCAGGGGTGCTATCGTGGTTTTGCAGGAGATTTTTGGTGTCAACGCGCACATTCGTGCGGTGACTGACGGCTATGCCGCCCAAGGCTACTGGGCGATTGCCCCGGCCACGTTTCACCGCGCCAAGTCGGGCGTGGAGCTAGGCTACACGGGCGATGACCAGGCGGCGGGCCAGGCCCTGAAGGCCGCGATCGAGAGCCTGCCCAGCCCTGGCGGCAACCCGGTCACGCCATGGGTGATGCAGGACATTCAGGCCGCCATTAACGCCGCGTCGGTGCATGGCAAGGTCGGCATCGTCGGATACTGCTGGGGCGGGCTGCTGACCTGGCGCTCGGGCTGTTTGCTTGCCGGTTTGAGCGCTGCCGTGCCCTACTACGGCGGTGGCATGACGGCAGGAACCGAGCCATTGCGCCACCCCACCGTTCCCGTACTGGCCCACTTTGGCGAAAAAGACCACTGGATCAGCCTGGACAGTGTCAACGCCTTCAAAGCCGCCCAACCCGGTGTGGAAGTGCAAATCTACGCGGCCGACCACGGTTTCAACTGCGACCACCGGGGTTCCTACGATGCACCCGCCGCCAAGCTGGCTTTGGAGCGCACGCTGGCATTCTTTGCCCAATACGTCGGCTAGCAAAATCCGGCACCCTGCGCCTTGCACAAGATCTCACCCACGCTTCCACCCACGTTTACATCCAAGAACCCACGATGATCCAGCTCCACCACTACCCCAGCACCGCCTCCATGATTCCGCACATCGTGCTGGAGGAGATGGGCATCCCGTATGAACTGGTGTTGGTAGACCGGGCGCGTGACGCGCACAAATCCCCGGCTTACCTCCAGCTCAACCCCAACGGCCTGTTACCCGCCTTGACCGATGGCAACCTGGTGATGTACGAGACCGCCGCCATCTGCCTGCATCTTTGCGATACGCACCCGCAGGCCGGGCTGGCACCCGCTGTGGGCACGGTGGAGCGGGCGCATTTCTACAAATGGCTGATGTGGCTGACCAACACCCTGCAGCCCGCGCTGATCACCTACTTTTACCCCGACCGTTACGTGGCCGAGGGTAACGCCACCGGTGCAGCGGAGGTCAAAGCCTGCGCGCAGGCCCGTGTGGGTGACTTGCTGGCGCAGTTGGACGCCGAGCTGGCACGGGTGCAGGGGCAAAGCGCTGGCACAGAGTTCTGGTTCATGGGTGCGAACTACACCCTACTGGATGCCTACATCTTCACCGTGTGCCGCTGGACGCGCAACTTCTCATCGCTCCCCGCCCGCAACTACGCGAATCTGGGGCCGTACCTACAACGTATGTTGACCCGGCCAGCGGTGCAGCGAGTGATTGCGCAAGAGGGACTTACTGCGCCGCTGGTGTGAATGTTTTCGAGCCGTTACTCGCCCGTCAACAGCTTGAGCGCATCCTCCACCCGTTTCATGTGCGCACGTGGCAATTCGGCCAGAGGCTTGTCGCCCATCAGCCGTTGGTTGGAAATAGTGCGGATCTGGTCGATCAACAAATCAGTCTCCAGCTTTTGGGCGCCAAGTTTGCCCACGGACACCCGCAACGGATAACCGTCGCCCTGCGCATCGCGATAGACCTTCGCGGTGCCGGGAATCACGATGGTGGTTGAGTGGCCCGCATTGTTGAGAATGTTGGTCTGGATAACCAGTGCCGGACGGCCCCGTTTGCCGGGTTCCTCCTTGTGGGTTTGCGGCTCAAAGTCCACTTCACATACCTGCCCGCGTTTGAGCTTTGTTGCCACCTTAGTCAAGGCCATCCCCGGTGCTGCCTTCCATTGCCATATTTTCGGCAAAGTGTTGAGTAGACAGGGCTTTGGATAAGAACACCATGCGGTCTTTCAGAGCGCGCTCGTTCTTTTCGCGCACCGCCTCACGGACGTAGTCGGACGCGGACATCGAAAGCGCGCTGGCCAGTGACTTGGTTAACGCCGCGAAGTCTTCAGCGGCACGGAATGAAAGGGTGGTTGCACTCATGATTTGTATGTCGTATTTGTAATACGTTATTTTATTAAAAATACTTACTTAGTGCCTACTGTTGCATATCTCCATGAGATGGCTTTGCCCGTGATCACCGCCCCGATCGCGCAATATACCGTTTGCGCCAGAAAAACAGCGACGTTGACACGGCAATCCCTACCATGGCTGACAGCGTCCACCAGAAAGCGGTCTGGTTATGGATCAGCGGCAAAAACTCAAAGTTCATGCCGAAGAAGCCGGTGATCAAATTCAGCGGCAAAAAGATGGCGGTCAGCACGGTCAGGGTGCGCATGATGTCGTTGGTACGGCTGCCCTGCACGCTGAAGTGAATCTGCACGGCGGTCTCGGCGCTTTGCTCCAGGCGGCGCACGTGGTGCACCACGCGCTCAATATGTTCCAGCACGTCGCGGCTGCGCACCTGCAATAGTTCGCGGTCGCGTTGTTCGCCGGGGGTCGTGGCATCGGGCCAGGTTTTCAGCGCTTCCAGCCAGTCTTGCAACGCGGCGCGCTGGTCTTCGCAGATTTCGTCGAGGTGGTGCAACGACAAGCGCGTGTCCAACATGGCGTTCCAGTTATTAAAGCGCGAGCGCGGGTTGATCAACTCGTTTTGCCAGTGGTCCAACTGGCGAGTCAGCTCGCGGCGCAACTCCAGAAAGCCGTCCACCATGTGGTTGATGACGCGCAGCATTAAATCGGGTGGGCTGACGGGCAGGCGGGCACCGGCGGCGCGTGATTCGGCCGAGGCGGCGCTGAGCAGCTTGGTGGCGTAGGCATCGCGCACCGCGCAGTCGGTGGGGTGCACGGTGAGCAGCACCTTGTCGAATACGGCAAATGCCACTGGGCTGGTGTCGATGCGTTTGAGCACTGGTGGCCCGCTGCGTTTAGTGGCCTCATGCAGCAGCTCGCCGGGGTGGCTCAGGTCCGTCTCGCTTTGCCCGGCTGCCAAGCGCCGGAAAATCAGCACGTCGTACTTCGAGGTGTAGTCGTAGTGCGAGGGCAACTGGTTGTTGATCAGGTCCGAGATGTGCAGGTCCACCAGCTGCACGCCACACAGGGTTTGCAGTGTGGCCTGGATTTGCGCCTGCATGACTTCAAACTCGCGGCGCGCGCAGGCAATCCAGACGTAGCCGGCGCTGGTCGGCAATTGGGTAGGCAACTCACCCGATTCGCTGATGCTGCCCGGGGTAATATTAAATATACGCATGGTTTTTTTGCCTAAAGTCCGCGTCAATTATCAATAGCCTGCTATCTATTTTGAAAAATCTGACTGGATCAACCGAGCCGCTTCCAGTGCGAAATAAGTCAGCACACCATCCGCCCCGGCGCGCTTGAACGCCAGCAGGCTTTCCATCATCACTGCGTCGTGGTCCAGCCAGCCGTTCTGCGCGGCGGCTTTCAACATGGCGTATTCGCCGCTGACCTGGTAGGCAAAGGTGGGCACTTTGAACTCGTCTTTCACGCGTCGCACGATGTCCAGGTAGGGCATGCCGGGCTTGACCATCACCATGTCGGCGCCTTCGGCGATGTCCAGCGCCACCTCGCGCAGGGCTTCATCGCTGTTACCAGGGTCCATCTGGTAGACCTTTTTGTTGGCTTTGCCCAGGGTGGCAGCCGAACCCACCGCGTCGCGAAACGGACCATAAAACGCGCTGGCGTACTTGGCGCTGTAGGCCATGATTCGGGTGTGAATGAAGTGGTTGGCCTCCAGCGCGTGGCGAATCGCGCCAATGCGCCCGTCCATCATGTCGCTGGGGGCAATGATGTCCACACCCGCCTGTGCCTGGGTCAGGGCCTGCTTCACCAGTACTTCCACGGTCTCGTCGTTCATGACGTAGTTAGCGTCATCGAGCAGGCCGTCCTGGCCGTGGCTGGTGTACGGGTCCAGCGCCACGTCGGTCATCACACCCAACTCGGGGAACTGCTTTTTGAGCTCGCGCACCACGCGGGGCATCAGGCCATCGGCATTCATGGCTTCGCGGCCATCGGGGGTTTTCAGGGCCGGGTCAATCACCGGGAACAGCGCCATCACCGGGATTTGCAGCTTCACACATTCCTCAGCCACGGGCAAAAGCAGGTCCAAACTGAGTCGCTCAACGCCGGGCATCGACTTGATGGCTTGGCGGTGTTGTTTTCCGTCAACAACAAAAACCGGGTAAATCAGGTCATGGGCGGTTATCGCGTTTTCCCTCACCAAGTTGCGGGTGAAGCTGTCACGGCGCAGGCGGCGCGGGCGTCCCAGGGGAAATGAGGCAGGGTGTGTCATGGCGGTCAGTGCTCAATCAGGGTAGGGGATGTGAAGTATTTTCGCTTGAATGATCTTTTTTTATGACAGCACCTTGAATGTGGGTGAAAAGTTTGTTAAATTTCGCTCGGGCGGTTCGCCGCCTCCCGCTTTTCCTCCCTGAGCGGGGCCTTGATGTGTGACAGCAAATAGGCTTACCACCCCAGCCCTCGTGCTGGGGTTTTTTTGCCCCAAAATTCATTGTTTGAACGAATTCGGTTGCCATAAACTCGAGGCATGCTCTGGGTTAAATCGTTTCACATCGTCTTCGTGGCCAGCTGGTTCGCTGGCTTGTTCTACCTCCCCCGCATTTTTGTCAACTTGGCGATGGTCGCGCCTGGGTCAGAGGCGGAGCGCGAGCGCTTGTTGTTGATGGCGCGCAAGCTGCTTCGGTTTTCCACCATTTTGGCGGTGCCGGCCTTGGGTTTTGGGCTGTGGCTGTGGCTGGTCTACGGCATTGGTCGCGGGCCAGGCAACGGCTGGATGCATGCCAAGCTGGGTATCGTGGTGCTGGTCATCGGCTATCACCATGCCTGCGGCCGTTTGCTCAAAAAACTGGCAACAGGCACGGCTTCGCGCAGCCATGTTTGGTACCGCTGGTTCAATGAGGCGCCGGTGTTGATGTTGTTGGCGGCCGTCATTTTGGTGGTGGTCAAGCCGTTTTGAATTACGGATTGCAGATGCACAAGACTTCTGCCTGGCCGCTTGCACTGCTGTACGCCGGGCTGATTGTTTACGCCAGCCTGTACCCTTTTACCGATTGGCGTGACCAGGGCATCGCACCCTGGGCCTACCTGTGGCAGTCCTTGCCCAAGTACTGGACGGGCTTTGACGTTGGCATCAACGTGGTCGGGTATGCGCCCCTGGGTTTTTTGCTGGCGGTTAGCGCACTGCGCACTGCACGCAGCCAGCACCCGGTGTTGCTGGCCAGCGTGACGGCAGCAGCGGTGTCGCTGGCGATGGAGGCGCTTCAAAGCTATTTGCCCAGCCGGGTGCCTTCCAATGTGGACTTTGTGTTGAACACCGCTGGCGGCTGCTTGGGTGCCTGGTTGGCCGCCTTGCTGGAACAGGCAGGCGCGTTGGCGCGCTGGAGCCGTATCCGAGGGCGCTGGTTTGTGGGGGACGCACGCGGCGGGTTGGTGTTGTTGGCGCTGTGGCCCGTGGCGTTGTTGTTTCCGTCGGTGGTGCCACTGGGGTTGGGGCAGGTGATGGAGCGGCTGGAGGCCGCGTTGGCCGACATGTTGCACGACACGCCATTTCTGGATTGGCTGCCTGTGCGTGACGTGGAGCTGCAGCCCATGGTGCCCAGCACCGAACTGATTTGTGTGCTGTTGGGGGGGCTTATTCCCTGTCTGCTGGGGTTTTGCATTATTCGGGCTATCCCCCGTCGCATGGTGTTTGTAGTCGCCGTGATTGCACTGGGGATCGCCGCTACGACGCTGTCGTGGGCGTTGAGCTATGGGCCTGCTCACGCTTGGGATTGGATGAGTTTGCAGGTTCAAGTGGGATTAGGGGCTGCATTGGTACTGGGGTTGGTGCTGTCACCCATGCCACGCCGGGGCAGTGCTGGTTTGGTGTTGCTGTGCGCCGGCATCTACCTGAGCCTGCTGAACCAGGCCCCGGCCAGCCCGTATTTCGCTCAAACCTTGCTGGAATGGGAGCAGGGACGTTTCATCCGGTTCCATGGCACCGTTCAGTGGTTGGGCTGGCTCTGGCCCTATGCGGCTTTGGGCTATGGGCTGGGGCTGATTCTGGGGCGTGACTCCGACAGCAGGTCTGAAAACTAAAATAGGGGCATGAATGAAAACCAAGTCCCAACGGCCACTGCATTGGCCGCAGAACCAAAGTCCTCAAAGTCCTCAAAGTCCTATTACGAGCGGCATATCTTTTTTTGCCTGAACGAGCGCAAAAATGGTGAAGAGAGCTGTTCCCAGCACCATGCCCAGGAAGGCTTTGACCGATGCAAGTCCCAAGTCAAGGCCGCCGGATTGTCCGGGCCGGGCAAGGTGCGGGTGAACAAGGCCGGTTGCCTAGACCGATGCGCGGCAGGTCCTGTCGCGGTGGTCTACCCGGAGGCCGTTTGGTACACCTTTGTGGATAAGGATGACATTGACGAGATTGTTGAGTCGCATCTGAAAAACGGCAAAGTGGTGGAGCGCCTGCTCACGCCCGCCAACCTCGGGCGCTGAGCGGGTTCTAAATCCTTGCCCGGCTGTTGGGAATGTGTTTTCCATCAGAATATGAATTCAATCGGGCTAAAGTCCCCGTCAGTCATCAATAGTTAGCTACTATATTTATAGCAAATCGTGTTTGCTTTTTTTGCCCGAATATAGGTCTTGGGCACCTCCAAAAATTATGAAATCCTTTTTAACTTCTCTCGCGTCCACCCTGGTGTGGGTTGCTGCCACCGCTTTCAGCGTTGCAGCCACCGCGCAGGCACCGCAACCGCCGGAAATCGCCGCCAAATCGTACTTGTTGCTGGATGTCACCGCCAACCAGATTCTGGCTGAGAAAGACGCGGACGCAC
>JANOLC010000241.1:0-3608 GCA_031419575.1 Burkholderiales bacterium
TCACCGGCTTGCTTTTGAGTCGCCCAGTTAGAAAACAAACCACCCTCCACTGGCTTGATGCCAATGTCAATCTCATGATCCGCTGCGTAGCGCTGCACGCTGCTGCAAATCGAATACGAGCGGCGCACGGATTCCCCGTCCAGTACCTCGCGCAAGGTTAGAAACTGGCCGGGTGTGAAGGCATAGACGTCGTGCAACTCAAGCGGTACCGACAACGTGATGACCACGGCACCCGCGGCCTCAGGCGTGACGCGCTGAATGATGAGGGGGTGAAACTTCGGTGTGGACATGGTGGGCCGCTAATTCGGTTTGCGCTAATACGGTTTGAAATAGTCAAACGGCTCCAGACAGTCCAGACACTTGTAGAGCGCCTTGCAAGCCGTGCTGCCGAAGTGCGAGGTCTCGGTGGTGTTGGGCGAGCCGCACTGGGGGCAATTCACAGCAACTTCAGCGTCAAATGAATGGGAATTCCCCGTCAGATGGCGATAGTTTGCTACTTTTTTAGGAGTGAACTGAATCACCTTGCGGTCTGCGTCAGCGGGGCTGGTCTGCGTTGAATGGGGTGGCGCAATGCCGTAGGCGCGTAGCTTTTCTTTCGCCTCCAAGCTCATCCAGTCCGTTGACCACGCGGGACTAAGTTGCGTTGACAAGGTGACGGGCAGGCCCAGAGGGATTAGCGCGGTGCGAATATCCGCTTCGATTTGCCCGATGGCCGGGCAGCCGCTGTAGGTGGGGGTGATGATCACCTCAATCTGCGCGCTGCCCCCTTGTCCGCGCAACCGCACGTCGCGCAAAATGCCCAGCTCCCGAATGCTGACGACGGGAATCTCCGGGTCGGGGATGGTGTCCAGAAGCGCTTCGATGCGGGCCAGGAGCCCAGGCGGCAGAGCGTTCTGCTTCGTGTCCCCCGCCCGCTGCGCGGTCTCCTCCTTGACCTGCGCAGAACGCTCTGCCGCCCAGGCTCCTGGCAGCACGCCCTCTGGCTGGTGGGTGGCCAGTGTCACCAAGTCGCTCCAGGGTGCTGGCGCGCCAGGCTTTGCATGTCGGCCAGCAGGGGGGCCAGATGGGGTGAATGAACGCCGTTTTTGCCCTGGAGTGGAGCAGCCGCCATCGTGGATTTTGAGGGGTTGATGGACAACGTGGCCTCAGTACACGCCGCATCAACGATGGCCTGCCAGGCATCTTGCAGGCTGGCCCCTGAGACGCCCACGCCTGCCTCAGTTGCTACGTTTTCAGTAGCACACTGTGCCCAGAACTCGGGGACATACGGCATTAAATGATCCAAAGCGGTCTGTGTGCGGGCGTGGGAGTCCTCTGTGCCGTCGCCCAGGCGAACCAGCCAGTCGCGGCTGTGGCGCAGGTGGTAGCGCACCTCTTTGACGGATCGCTCGGCAATCGCTGCCAGTTGCGCATCGCTTGAGGCTTGCAAGGCTTCCCACAGCAAAATCATTAACGCGCTGTACAGAAAATTGCGAACAATCGTGACGGAATAGTCGCGCTCGCCCTGTGCAATCCCATGTGGCAATTCCAGCAGCGTGTAGTTGCGGAATTCACCCGCGTCGCGAAAGTACGCCAGCGTGTCTTCGGTGGCGGGTGCGCCCGTCAGCGTGGCTGCGTGTTGGTATAAAAGCCTCGCCTGGCCGATGAGATCCAGACTGATGTTGGCCAGTGCAATGTCTTCCTCCAGCACCGGGCCATGGCCGCACCACTCGGCGTTGCGCTGGCCCAGCACCAAGGCGTTGTCGGCCAGATGCAGCAGGTACTGGATGTGGGCCGCCATCACATGTGACCCACTTCATCAGGGATGGCGTAGAACGTGGGGTGGCGGTAGATCTTGTCGCCCGCAGGCTCAAAAAACGCGGCCTTGTCGTCGGGCACGCTGGCCGTGATGCTGCTGGACGGCACCACCCAGATGCTCACACCCTCTTGCCGGCGGGTGTACACGTCACGCGCCATTTGCAGGGCTTGCGTCGCGTCCACCGCGTGCAGACTGCCACTGTGTTTGTGCTCCAGGCCCTGCTTGCTGCGCACGAAAACTTCCCACAGCGGCCATTCGCTACCCGTTCGGGCTGAGCCTGTCGAAGCCTCCTTTGCCTGCCCTTCGCCCCCTTCGACGGTGCTCAGGACAGGCAGCTCAGGACGAACAGTCGGGGTTTTCATGCGCCCTCCTTCAGGCTTCGCGCGTCTTGTTTTGCGCGTTGTTTGGTTGCATAAGCCTGTGCCGCATCGCGTACCCACTGGCCGTTGACGTGGGCGTTCACCCGGTTGTTCAGGCGCTCCTTATTGCAGGGGCCGTTGCCATTAACGGTGGCCCAGAACTCGTCCCAGTCAATGGCGCCGTAGTCGTGTCGCTGCGTGGCCTCGTTCCATGTTAAGTCCGGGTCGGGCAGGGTCACGCCCAGCACCTTGGCTTGCGGCACGGTGGCGTCCACAAAGCGCTGGCGCAAATCGTCATTGCTAATTCGCTTGATACCCCAGCGCGTGGCCTGCGCGGTGTTGGGGCTGTCCGCATCGGGCGGTCCAAACATGGCCAGCACCGGCCACCACCAGCGGTTCACCGCATCTTGCACCTCGGCGCGCTGCGCAGGCGTGCCCTGCATTTGTGTCATCAGGCTCTCAAAGCCCTGGCGCTGGTGAAAACTCTCTTCCTTGCAGATGCGGACCATGGCCCGCGCATAAGGCCCATAGGTGCAGCGACACAGCGGGATCTGGTTCATGATGGCCGCGCCATCGACCAACCAGCCAATCACACCCACGTCGGCCCACAGCAGGGTGGGGTAATTGAAGATGGAGCTGTATTTGGCTTTGCCAGCATGCAAGGCATCGAGCATCTGATCACGCGAGGTCCCCAGCGTTTCGCCCGCGCTGTACAGGTACAGGCCGTGGCCGCCTTCGTCCTGCACCTTGGCAATCAGAATGGCCTTGCGCTTGAGGCTGGGCGCGCGGCTGATCCAGTGGCCTTCAGGCTGCATGCCAATAATCTCCGAGTGTGCGTGCTGGCTAATCTGGCGCACCAGCGTCTTGCGGTAGTTGTCGGGCATCCAGTCCTTGGCTTCGATGAAGTCGCCTGCGTCTATGTGAGCGTCGAATTGTTCCTGCAGCCGCATTTCTTCGGCCGAGCGAATGACCTTTTTTGCGCCATCGGCATCCTTGCCCATCGTGTCCATCGCTTGTGTGTACATGGCTGCTTCCTTTAATGATTAGCGCGGACGCGTATCGAAAACGCGGCGCGATTTTCCGGTTTGGGTGCGTTCGATTGAATCCGGGTCAAAGACGCGAACGCGGGTGGAGATGCCCACCAGCGTTTTCACGCGGTGCGCAACCCAGCTTGCGATCTCGGCCCGATCCGCTTCGGTTACCGGCCCAGTCCGCACTTCGCAATGCACTTCCATCTGGTCGAGCAGCCCGTCGCGGCTTACATGCAATTGATACAGCCCTGACAAGCGCTCATGCGCCAGCACAATTTCCTCGACCTGCGTCGGGAACACGTTGACGCCCCGGATGATCATCATGTCGTCGCTGCGGCCGACGATTTTTCCCATGCGGCGCATGGAGCGCGAGGTTGGCGGCAGCAGCCGCGTCAAGTCCCGCGTGCGGTAGCGAATGAC
>JANOLC010000242.1:0-2954 GCA_031419575.1 Burkholderiales bacterium
GGTTTGGGCCTCTTGGGTCTGGCTGCTTCACGCCGCCGCAAATCAGTCTAATCAACTACTGGACCTTGTTGTAAGAAGTACTGTCGGTTCTTCTTACACTTCAAAAAGCTCGCTTCGGCGGGCTTTTTTTATGAGGTGTTAGATGGACAACTTGTCGAAGATTGACTACATTGGTCAATATAGTCAAGAGTCTTATATGCAGCTATCTGTTCGAACCATTACCTCATCAGACGCAAAAGCCAACCTTGGCGATGTCTTGTCGTCGCTCCATGCACATGGGCCGATTGAAATAACCAGAAATGGCAAACCCGTTGGGCTTTTGACGTTGCCGACGATAAAGCCCGTGGACAGAAGCCGAATTGCCAATTTGGCATCGGCCTATTCAAAAGGTCTAGTTTCCTGGCCACAAATTGCTGAAGAAACCGGCTGTAGCTACGGTGACTTGCTTATTGCACTAGGGCTGCAAAATCTTCAAATTCCCAAAGTCACCCCCAAGAACCGACCTGAGCAACTAGCCGCTTTTCACCAAGTTCTTGATACGGCCGCTGCATGCTTGAAGCCCCAAGCATGAACTTTTCATTGATCGTTACAGATTCAGGGCCACTGATCACATTGGCAATTGCGGGGGCGCTGGATGTGCTCTTTTTGCCCAATTTACCGGTCATTGTTCCCGACATGGTGCGCCACGAGGTGATTCAGGATCTCTCTAAACCGGGAGCCGCCTTGGTGGCTGCGTGGATTCGCCTCAATGACCCTCACCGTCTTACCGTGAGGCCAACGGAGGTGTTTGAGGAGTACATGCTTTTGACGTCGATCAACCCAGCGACAAAAACCAAAAACCGTGGCGAACAGGCGGCTGCTGAGGTGCTGGGCAATGCTCTGGAAGGAAAGGACTTTGGCGCAATTCTTATTTTTGAAGACAGCGCCGTCCGAAAGACTAATTTTTTAACGCGTTTGCCCGATGGCGTGGTCGTCACGTCAACGTCGGAATTTCTGTTTGGGCTGGAAAGCCATGGATTGCTGGCGAACGCACAAGCCATTCTTGATGATGCCGTCAATGTTCGCGGAAATGACATCCTGATCAGATACTTGGCGGGCACAGAAGGTAGCGAGCCTGTTGCGGGCTGGGCAACTCGCTTACGCCCATAGTCCTTGTAGATCAGGGCATGCTCAATACCCCAACCGCCCACAAATCTCCAGCGTGGCAACACTCTGGTTCATGCTGTAGAAATGCAGCCCCGGCGCGCCACCGGCGCGTAGTTGTTCACACAAATCCGTCACCACGTCCAGGCCAAAGGCTTTGATGCTGGCGGTGTCGTCACCAAAACTTTGCAGGCGCAGACGAATCCAGCGGGGAATTTCGGCACCGCAGGCGTCGCTGAAGCGCATCAATTGCGTGCTGCTGCCAATCGGCATGATGCCGGGCACGATGGGCACGGTCACACCGAAGGCATCGGCGTCTTCCAAAAACCGGAAATACGCGTCCGAGTTGTAGAAATACTGAGTGATGGCTGAATTAGCACCGGCTTTAACCTTGGTGGCAAAGGCTTGTAGATCCGAAGCGGGTGATTTGGCCTGGGGGTGCATTTCAGGGTACGCAGCCACTTCAATGTGGAAGTCGTCCCCCGTCTCAGCACGTATGAAGGCGACCAAGTCACTCGCGTGGGCAAATTCTCCGGCCGAGCCATAGCCGCTGGGCAAGTCACCCCGCAGCGCCACCAGCCGCTTGACACCCATACCTTTCAGGGTGGCAAGTTGCTCCCGCACGGTGGCTTTGGTCGCGCCGATGCACGAAAAGTGTGATGCGGCGATGAACCCTTCAGCCAAAATATCGCGCACGGCGGCAAATGTGCCCGCCTGGGTGGAGCCACCGGCACCAAAGGTCACCGAACAAAACTCCGGCTTCAGCACATATAGCTGCTGACGCACCGTGCGCAGTTTGGCTTCGCCTTCGGGCGTTTTGGGTGGGAAAAACTCAATGCTGAGGGGCAGAATATGATCTTGGCGCATGGCAAGTTCTCCGTCCGGATGACTGGAATCAAAGGTTAAAAGAACGCCAACACCAGAGAAGGTGGGTTGGCGCGGCGCCGTTAAGGCGAGATTGAGTGTTAGGGCTAAAGCGAGTGCTAGATAGTCAGACGGCAGCAGGTGAGGCGGGCAATGCGGCGTGAACAAAAAACTCGCGGTTGCCATCCCCCCCGGCAATTGGACTCTCGAACCAGGCCTTGATGTGCAAACCCAGCTCGGCATAGCAGGCTCGAATGCGTGCTTCGACCACGGCATACATGGCTTCATCGCGAACGATGCCGCCTTTTCCCACCTGGCCGGGCTGCAGTTCAAACTGCGGTTTGACCAGCATCAAAACCTCAGCGCCCGGTTTCAACATCGGCACTAAAGCAGGTAAAACCAGGGTTTGCGAGATAAAGGACAAGTCGCCCACGATCAAGTCGAACGAAGCGTCGAAGCCATCTGACGCGGCATGGATGGCCTGCTCAGCGTCCTCAAGCCCATCGCGATCAACCGGTTCGCCATCTTCCTCACCATCACCGTCAAAAGCCTCAGAATCACTATCTTCATCATCAAAAGCATCGTTAGTCCCCGTCAGACGGACATAGTTAGCTATCAAATCAGAAGCAGTCAATTCTCGTGCGTTGACTTGCTCAATGGCTACCACCAGCGGATTGGCGCGCATGGACGGATGCAATTGCCCCTGACCAACGTCGACACCCACCACCAGCTTGGCTCCGTGCTGCAGTAAGCAATCCGTGAAGCCACCGGTCGATTGACCCACGTCCAGACAGGTTTTACCCGTCACCACCACGCCGCTGACGCGCAACGCCCCTTCCAGTTTCAAGCCGCCACGTGACACGTAACGTGCCTCGGACGCATCCAGTAGGTCAATTTGCGCATCGTCTGGCACGTCGTCGCTGTTTTTGGCAATGCGTTTCCAGGTG
>JANOLC010000243.1:0-6363 GCA_031419575.1 Burkholderiales bacterium
CAGCCTCTTGGGCACAGACACCCACCCCGGTTTTAAGCGACGCCACCGAAGACAGCGCAGCCCCAACCTTCGCCTTGATGATGTAATTCTGGTAAGCCGGCAATGCCACTGCCGCCAAAATACCAATAATCGCGACCACGATCATCAACTCGATCAGGGTAAAACCCTTTTGCAGAGAACGTTTCATAAAAACCCCTTGGATAAAAAAGAAAAATACCGACTAGGCATTGGTATATTGCAGATTTCATGCCAGCCCAAACTGACTGCAAACCATCTGTTCAATCGCTCAAAACTGGCATAAATGACGCTTAACGAGTAGTGCGGGATGTCTTTGGACTAGCGGCGTGACATTTTTGTCAACTGGTGACTGTCTAGTCCCTCTGATTTTCGTTGTCAATAGTCAATATGCACTCACACTTGCCGACGGGCCTTATCCCAAACGGCCTCCATTCGTTCCACCAATTCTGTGGTGATACTCTCGTTTCCATGCGCCAGTTTCAAGGCTTGAGCCATGCCGTCGCTCACTTTTTCCAGCACGGCAGACGGATTTTGTACGCCACACACGTCGCGGCCAAACTGTTCAAGTTCTTTTCGACTGGGGTAGCTGCGAGCGGGTGACTTGTCGCCGCTGCGCTGGCCACGACGCAGCTTCAAGGCCATGGTGTTGTCAACCGTTTCGATCCCGCCGGGACGCTCGTAGGTATAGAGGGTGGTGGTGACTTGGTCATACAGTGGACTTAACCAAACCGCGGGGGGTTGGTCTGCCGAGGTTTCGTTGTACAGAACACCAAAATTTTTCAGGTGAGCATCACCATTTCTCAGCAGCACGCTCATTACCAGGTAATCAAAAAATTGGCTTAGCGCTGCAGGTGCATCGCTGCACACCAGTTGCACGGCGTGGGCGACATCTTCGTAGCTGCCGATGTATTTACGGCTGCTCAATCGGTTGCGGACGCGAAGCTGCATGACCGCGGCAATGTCCTCAAACCCCAGGCGTTGGCCGTCGGGAGTGATGTCGAATCGGTCAATGACCAGCAGCCGGGCATCGTCTGACAACGCAAAGTTGGGGACGGGCAAGCCCGCGCAACGTGCAGCCGTCAGACACATCCATTCGTTAGCGCAGAGGCCCGGGTAGCGCACGCCTTCCGTTTTAACAATGACGTTGGGGGCTGTGATGATGGCTTTGTCCGTGACGGGCACCATAACTTTGGGCTGTACGCCAGACAGTGCCGTACCCGCCCCGAGGTAAGCGTCCAAAAGCTCCTCAAATAACGCGGCACTACGGCCGCTGTAGAGCAATTCTTCTCGAGATACGCCTGTCTGCATGGGCAATGCCAAAGCGCCAGGCAAGCCATAACTCAATCGACCAATACCACCCGAGCCCATCAGGGCCAACAGGTGCATTTTGGAGAGTGCGAACTTGGGGAAGCGGTCAACAATCCGGTCAAACAGGTAGCCTTCCGGTAAGTTCATATCCAACGCGGCAAACAAATCGCCATCCTGGAAAACACGTTGTGTCGGCGGCAGGCCCAGGCCAACACAGCGCCGTTCCCGCGGCTCATAAATCAATTGGTAAACGGATTGCTTGAGAAGCGCTGCGACGGCCTGATCGTCAATATTGATCTGTAGCTCTTTGAGCTTTTCCGGCCAAATCATTGACGAAGTCACTCATCTTCCTCGGCGTGCAGGTGAGCAAAGGCGGTTTTCAAGTCTTTGACGCTGGGCGCGCCGTCTGGCAATGCCTCCATTTGCAAAGCCAAGCGCAAGGCAGACAGAATGGACAGCAGGGTGCGCAGCGAGATGTCTTGTCCTGCTTCAACTCGGTAGATCGGCATCCGCGAGACTCCGGCCATTTTGCCAAGCGCCGTCTGGGTTAACTTGCGGGATTTGCGGGCTTCACGAAGAGCCGCTCCCACATCAGTCAATGTTAAAACTTGGGTTGAAATGCTACTCATTGAGAGCATTTTAATAAATTAACCGATTTTTGCAATACTTGCGTAGCAAAAATTAGCGTTGATCTACTTTATACAAACCTGCCGGACCATCTTGATATCCGTGAGCCCCATCATGATTTTTTCCATACCGTCCATCTTCAGGGTGCGCATGCCACCTTCCACGGATGCTGCAAAAATCTCGGCAACGCGAGCACGCTCCTGAATGAGTTTTTTAATGTCGTCATCAGCAATCAGCAACTCGTGCAGGCCAATGCGGCCTTTGTAGCCGGTCTTGTTGCACTTGTCGCAGCCGACGTGGCGGAAGAACCTGAGTTCGCCGTTTTGGCCATAGGCTTTACGCCAGCTGCCTACCAATTTTTGCGTTTCGCCAGCGTAGTCAAGCTTCCAAGCGGCTGAGTGCTTGAGTTCTTCAGAATATTCAGCGGCAAACAGGCGTAACTCTTCATCGTCTGGCACATACGACTCTTTGCAGTCACACAGCTTTTTGGCCAGCCGTTGGGCCAAAATCCCCAGTAGTGCGTCGGCAAAGTTGAATGGGTCCATACCCATGTCCAACAAGCGGGTGATGGACTCTGGCGCCGAGTTGGTGTGCAGGGTTGAAAACACCAAGTGGCCCGTAAGCGACGCTTCAACGCCCATGGACACGGTTTCTTTGTCACGCGACTCACCCACCATGATGATGTCGGGGTCGGCTCGCAAAAATGCACGCATCACTAAGGCAAAGTCGATGCCCGCCTTTTTGTTGATTTGAACCTGACGCAAGCCTTTTTGCGTGATCTCAACCGGGTCTTCAGCCGTCCAGATTTTGGTGTCTGGCGTGTTCAGGTGCTTCAGGATGGAGTGCAGCGTGGTGGTTTTACCCGAGCCGGTCGGTCCACACACATAGAACAGGCCATACGGTTTCTCAATGGTGCTGATAACTCGCTGCTTGTTGTGTGGGGTCAGGCCTAGTTTTTCGAGCGGTATGGGTTCACCGGCGGCCAGGATCCGCATCACTACGTCTTCAACGCCACCGGCGGAGGGGATGGTCGCTACACGCAGCTCAATATCCAGTGGGCCATATTTTTTGAACTTGATCTTGCCGTCTTGCGGCTTGCGGCGCTCGGAGATGTCCAGGTCACACATGATCTTCAGGCGGGTGACCATGGCTTGTCTGAAATGGGATGGTACTTCGATGTAGGGCATCAAGGTGCCGTCAATGCGGAAGCGGATGCCGGTTTTGAGCTTTCCGGGCATGGGCTCAATGTGAATGTCAGACACCTTCTGGTTGTAGGCGTCGATGATGACTTTGTTGACAAACTTGACCAGCTCGTTGTCAGCGGCAGCGGAGGCGAGTGAGTCATCGTTGGTACTGTCGTCGATGGGGCCGCCGTCCATGTCGGCCAAAAGCTCATCGATGGAGCCCCCTTCAACGCCGGCGCCGAAAACCTGCGCCAAGGTTTCCTGAAACTCAGCCAGTGTTGTAACGCGGTAAGCGAACTTGTTGATTTTGGAGAACACCTGCGGCACGATGCGCGAACCCCGCACGGCCTCAGGGTCAACACACATGATGACCAGGCCTTCGGGTGACTCTTCAAGCGGCAACCATCCATGTTCCACCACAAAGTCACGCTTCAAAGGGCCATGCAGAATTTCTGAACGAATGCGTCCGGCGTGAAACGGTTCATAGGGCACATCAAAAAATTTGGCTAACGAGGGGCCAATTTGCGCTGGCCTCATTTTGTAGCTGGCCATCAACATATGTTCAACGGTTTGTCCGGCATCGCGGGCTTCTTGAACACACTGCTGTAACTCGGCAAAGGTGATGAGACCCTCAGAAATCAATCCGTCGTATTTGGTGACGACTTTTTTCTGGACGTCCTCCACTTTTTGGACGCGCTGCCGAATCGCCGTGGCCAGTGTTTTGCAAAGCTGCGCCACGCCTTCAACCTCAAGGTCGCTGAACGGTTGATTGCCCTTGTTGTTGATCACCTGCAACACGCCGTGCAGGGTGTCACCTTCCATGATGGGCGCGACCAGCATTTCACGAGTTCGGTAGCCCGAGCGCTTGTCAACTTCTTTTAGAAAAGTGAGCGACGGGTGAATGTGCTTCAGCGCTTCGTCGTCGTACACATCCACTAAATTTATCAGTTTGCGGCTGTAGGCTGCATAACCCGCAATGCTTTGCGGCGATATAGGCAGTTTGAGATCACGGCTGCTGTTCAGACCAGTCTTGATTTTGGAAACGATGGCTGTTCTATCTTCGTTCACCGCATAGAGGGTGAGGCGATCAGCGTTAAATAATCGGCATATATCTTGACTGGCTTCCAGCATGATTTGCTCGACGTTCTCCGTCTCATGAATGCGCGCGGTAACCTGCTGAAGTTGGCGGTAAAAAAGCGCCTCAAATGTCATGCCGCGTTTGTCCGCCGACGACCGCGGCGAGTCCGGGAGTGCTGCATCAGCGCCTTTGTCGGCACTGGCTGGCCTCAGGACTGCGTTCATAAATCGAACTCCTGCCCCGCACGCAACCATCGGATGTCATGGGTGACATTGGGACCAGTGATGGCAGTTTCGTCAAACTTTTGAATCTCAGCCATGATCAACGCGGTTTCAGCAGGCTTGGTATGCGTGATGTAGATGGGGTACTTTTTATCGCGCGAAATATAGTCCAACTCGTTGGCCAAAACGACAGGTGACAGATGCAGACTGAGCCGGGCCAAGTCTTTCTCGCGGTTGCTGAAGGCAGTCTCAATCACCAACATGGCCACATTGAGTTCGTTGATGCGATCCCAAAATGCAGGGTTGCGCTCGGTATCACCGGTAAAAACCCAGCAACCGGTACCCGCCGTGATGGCATAGCCCACCGCTGGCACCGTGTGCACAGCGGGCAAAACCTCAATCAACTTGCCCTTGAGCTCCAGTGTTTGACCGGTTTTGATTTCATGGAACGTGATGAAAGGGGCTTCAGGCGTGGGTATGCGACTGAAATCGGGCCAGATCACATTGTTGAAAATGTGCGCCCGCAACGCCGCAATGGTTCCAGCCAGCGCATGTATTTGAATCGGTGTCGTGCGGCGCGCGGCAATGGCATCAACCATCAGTGGCAAGGCGGCAACGTGGTCCAGGTGGGAGTGGGTCAAGAACACTTGGTTGATGCCGCTCATTTCGTCAAGCGTTAAGTCACCCACGCCGGTACCGGCATCAATCAAAACGTCACTGTCGATCAAAAAAGACGTGGTTCTGCAATCTTTGGCGATGGCCCCCGAGCAACCCAGAACACGTACCTTCATTGCAGATCCTCATTTCGTTTCAAAGTTTGTTGCACCATCCCACTCAGGATCAAACGGCAGCATACGCATGGAGGCTACTCGCTCCAAGTACAGCTGGTAAAGGTATTTTTTGGCATTCGCACGCGTTAAGTTGATCAGCAAAACATCGGATTGATCCCAGTCCTGGTTGCGATACGCCTTGATAAACGCGGCCCAAGTTTTGAGCTCGGAGGCCGACTCGGGGTCAATGTCACCCGCGGTGGCACGCGGATAAAAAATCGCAACCGCTTGTTCCTTGCCCTTGACCCGCACTTTGTCCAGCTCTTGCCAGGCAAAGCTCGGGGCTAATTTTTTGGTAGATTCGGACACTACGATGTCCACGCCATACGCCTTGGAGAGACCTTCAAGGCGTGAGCCCAAATTAACGGCATCACCAATCACGGTATAACTGCGCCGGATATTGGAACCCATGTCACCCACGCACATGGTGCCGGTATTAAGCCCAATACCGATGCCAATTTCGGGGATGCCCTTGGTGCGGTGATCCTTGTTAATGTCAGATACAGCCAAAGCCATTTCCATTGCGGCCTTGACGGCCAATGCCGCGTGATCAGCCGTTTCAACAGGCGCACCCCAAAACGCCATGACGCAATCGCCCATGTACTTGTCGATGGTTCCGCGGTTGGCACGGATCAAACTGGTCAACCGGCTGAAAACACCATTCAACAACTCCTGCAACTGCAAGGGTTCCATCTGCTCGGACATTTTGGTGAAGCCGCGCATGTCACAAAACATGACGGTGAGTTCTTTATTGCTGGCCTTCATGCTGTAGCTGTCGGGGTTCTTCACCATCTCATCGACCAACTCAGGTGGTACGTAGGTTCCAAAAAGGTTCGCCAGCTCGCGTTTAGACCGGCTCTCCACAAAATAGCCATAGCTCATGTTGAGCGCAAAGGCCGATACCGCCATAGTCAAGGCAGACGCCAGCGGAAGCACCAAGCCAAACGACGAGTACATCCAGAAGTTGAATGCAACCAAAGCGAACACAACACCGCCGCTGAGCACCATGGCGCGTGATGCAGACAACAGGGGCAAGGCAATCGCCAATGTGAGGCCAGCCAACACCAGCATGACCACGTCGTAACCGACGGCGTAGT
>JANOLC010000244.1:0-10272 GCA_031419575.1 Burkholderiales bacterium
CGTTTGCTGGCACAAATTGCGAAGGTCACGCCGTTGCCAGTGACGCACGTGATCGTGACCCACTACCACGCCGACCATATTTACGGCCTGCAAACCTTCAAAAAAGTGGGTGCAAAAATCATCGCTCACCGTGCGGCGCTGACCTATCTGAACTCTGACAACGCGCGCCTGCGGCTGGATGCCTCACGCCAGGAACTCGCACCGTGGGTGAATGCCGATACGGTGTTGGTGGAGGCCGACGAGTGGCTCGACAGCCCACGCAACCTGGAGGTGGGTGGCGTCACCCTTCACATCAAACCCGCCGGCCCATCACACACACCGGAAGACTTGACCATTTACCTACTCCAAGACAAGGTGCTTTTTGCGGGCGATTTGGTGTTCCGCAACCGCTTGCCGTTTGTGGGACAGGCCGATAGCAACCACTGGATCAAGGCGCTGGACGAGCTGCTGGCGTTTGACACCCGTGTCATCGTGCCGGGGCACGGCCCGGTGTCCAAAGACGCGTTACAGGACATGAAAGTCACCCGCGCCTACCTGGTCCACCTTCGCGCGACCATGGGCCAAGCGGCCAAAAATCTGGACCCATTTGAGGACGCATATCAAGCCGCCGACTGGACGCAGTTTGACCAGTTACCCATGTTTCAGTTCATCAACCGCATGAACGCCTACAACACCTACTTGCTGATGGAAAGAGAGGCACCGTGATGTCAACCCTGATGCCATCGCCCAATCGACGTCATGTTTTGATGCGTGCTGCGGGCGTTGCGATGTCTTTCACCTTGTCGGAGGTTTGGGCCGCGCCCGCCACCTTGCCCTCGTCGGTTTCACTGCCCGACGAGTTGGCCCACGCTCTGCAAAGTGGCAACCCGCTGGTGGTGATGGTCAGCTTGGCCGGTTGCCCCTATTGCAAAATCGCGCGTGAAAATTACCTGGGGCCCATGCACTTGCAACTCGGTTTGCCCGTGGTGCAGTTGGACATGCAAAGCACCCAGGCCACGCAAGATTTCAAACGTGCCGTTGTCACGCATGACCAGCTCATTCGCACTTGGGGCGCCAAAATTGCGCCCACTGTTTTGTTCTTCGGCCGCCATGGCGTGGAGATTGCAGAGCGGCTGGAGGGCGGTTACCTGCCCGACTTTTACGGTGCCTATCTGGATGCCCGCTTGAGCGCCGCGCGGCTGGCGCTCAAAACGGTCTGATTTGCAAAACCAGGCATCAAAAATGCCTAAAGTCCGCGTCAATATTCAATAGTTTGCTATTTATTAAATAGCGACTATCAGGGCTTGATGTAGGCGAACCTCTCCCGGCTTTGCAGCTGGGCAATGCGAACTACGCCTGACGGCGTGAAATTGGCATCCATGCTGAACTGCTCTTTCTTCAGGTTGCGGTTTTTGATGGTGATTTCGCACACCTCAAAGGTCACGCCGCGTGCCTTCAAGGCGCTGACCAGGGCACCGTAGTCCACATTGGCATCCTTGGGGTCTTTGGCACCCTCAAACAAAAAATCAACGCCGTTGGCGTGGGTGACCACGGTGATTTTGGAGTCGGGTGCCACGTCCAGGTGGTTGCGCACATTGCGCAGACCTTTGGTGGCCTGGGCGGCGGCATCGTCGATGTGATAGACCACTTTGTCCTGGGCCAAAGCGGCGCCCCAGACAAAAACTGACAAGGCCAGCGCGGTGAAAATTCGGGCAAATTGCTTCATTGAAATCTCCATTAAATAAGTGGTGACGGATGCTTGAGCATACCCATAACGCGGCTCCACGGCTATTCCAGCGCACGCTCTTCTCCTTTACCCCCAGCGTTTTTCCACGGTTGATTTGATAAACCCCAAGAGGTTGCCCCCGGATGACACGCATAAGCTGGGTAAGACCCACCCGTAAAAGGACAAGTCCGATGCGGTGGGCACGGGTGGCGCTTAAAAGTACCCAGAGCAGTATGTCAAACGTGAGTCGATCAGTGCCCTTCGCAGCCCGTAGCACAAGCTTGATCTAAGTCATGTCATTTGATACCCCAATGGGTACTATTTGAGTTAGCGTGGTCTAACGCCGTCAATTGCCGCCCACTACCGCCAAAGCTAACCAAGGAGCATGCGTGAACACCGAGGCCGCTCAGACTACCAACACCCGCAAAGTCATTCCCATTGCCGAGTCATCGGACAAAAGCCCCATCGCTCCACCACCGGGCGCGGACGAGGCGTTAATTTCTTTGTATGCCGCGCACGAGAAAATTTATCCACGCAGTGTGTCGGGCCGTTTTACGCAGTGGCGCTGGGGCATGGTGTTTTTGACGCAATTGGTTTTTTATGGCATCCCCTGGCTGGAGTGGGGCCAGCGCCAGGCGGTGCTGTTTGACTTGGGCACGCGGCGCTTTTATATCTTCAACCTGGTGCTGTACCCGCAAGACTTCATTTACCTCACTGGTATTTTGGTGATCTCTGCGCTGTCGCTCTTCCTGTTTACCGCAGTGGCGGGGCGTTTGTGGTGTGGCTACGCCTGCCCGCAAACGGTTTATACCGAAATTTTTTTGTGGCTGGAGAAAAAGACCGAGGGCGACCGCTCGGCGCGTATGCGCCGCGACGCTGCGCCCTGGGGTTTTGAGAAACTTTGGCGCAAGTCTGCCAAACATGTCTTGTGGCTGGCGGTGGCCTTGTGGACGGGCTTTACTTTTGTGGGCTACTTCACGCCGATTCATGAACTGGGCCGTGAAGTCATCCAACTCAACATGGGTTCCTGGGAGGTGTTCTGGACGCTCTTTTACGGCTTTGCCACTTACGGCAATGCGGGTTTTATGCGTGAGCAAGTCTGTATACACATGTGCCCTTACGCGCGGTTTCAAAGTGCCATGTTTGACAAAGACACGCTCATCGTCACCTATGACGTCGAGCGCGGTGAGCCACGCGGTGCGCGTTCCAAAAAGTCCGACTTGTTGTTGTTGAACTTGGGTGCCTGCGTGGACTGCACCTTGTGTGTGCAGGTGTGCCCCACCGGCATTGACATTCGCAATGGCCTTCAATACGAGTGCATTGGTTGCGGTGCCTGCGCCGATGTGTGCGACACCGTCATGGACAAGGTGGGTTACCCGCGCGGCTTGGTGAAATATTCCACGCAAAACGCTGTCGGCCAGCACTGGACGCAGGCCCAAACCTTGCGCCATGTGCTGCGGCCCCGCGTGCTGGTTTACTCCGCCGTCCTGGCCTCTATCGTCATTGCGATGGCTGTGAGCCTGGCCACGCGCACGCCGTTCAAGGTCGATGTGGTGCGCGACCGGGGTGTGATGGCACGCGTGGTGGGTGGTGGGCGGATTGAGAACGTATACCGTCTGCAAATCATGAACGCGACCGAGGCCACGCAGCGCTTTCACATCTCGGTGACGGGCTTGCCAGGGCTGAAGGTGGTGTCCGAGCCCAACGTGGAGGTGGAGTCCACCTTGTCCCGCTGGGTGGCCGTGAGAGTTGAGGCCCCACCCGAGGCGGCAGCACCAGGCTCTGTGCCGATTCACTTTGAAATTGAAGTGATGGGGTTGAGAGCCAAGCTGGAGGAGAAGTCGGTGTTTATCGTCCCAAGGTAAGCTTGGGGCATGAACTATCGTTTTACGGTGGCAGGTGGGTGGCTCGCGCTGGGCATGTCAGCAGCGCTTGCTCAAACTCCGACTGAATTTGTGGATGCCGATCTCAAAATGGGTGAAAAACTCATTGCTGAGGGCAATTGTGCGGCCTGCCATTCGACCAAGGTGCCGGGCGATGGCACGGCCATCTACAAACCGAAGGGGCGCATCAACACACCCGGTTTGCTGCGCGGTATGGTGGAGCAATGCAACACCGAACTGAACCTGGCGCTGTTCCCTGAGGAGGTCACCGCCATTGCGGCGGTGCTGAACCGGGATCACTACCGCTTCAAGGTCGCGCGCTAGCTTTTCGAACGGTGCATATGTTGCGAGGCTGGGGTATTCCCTAGATTGGAATGGGTCGCAATCCAATATATTCGTAATTGCTGATATGTAGATATTTAAGCAATGGAGGATAGAAGTGAAGGAAACCGTGTGACGTTTGCAGGCATTCATTCAGGCAGGGTCCAAAAGGCCCCTGAAAGCTTTCTGAACGCAGACGGCGTTCGCTCTGTCTTTGCAGAAGCCAAGCAGGGCCGCCGCTACTTTTTGCGCAATGCCTTCGCCGCTGCGGCAGCAGGCACAGCCGTTGCAACTGCCACAGCACAAGGTAACCCGGTGCCGCCAGAAGGAGGTGACACTAACATTCTGAACTTGCCCAACCATAGCAAGGGATTGGGACAGGGCGTGGCTACCGATGGCTATGGCAAGCCCTCGCAGTTCGAGGCCAACGTGCAGCGCCGCCAAAGCCCGGGCTTGACACAAACCACGCAATCATCGGTTTCATTCGCGCCGTTGCAATCACTGTTTGGCATCGTCACCCCCAATGGTCTGCATTTTGAGCGGCACCACCAGGGTTGGTGGGATGTGGACCCGTCCAAACACCGCCTGATGGTCAACGGCTCCGAGCCCGGCATGGTTAAAACACCGCAGGTGTTTACGCTGGACGAAATGATGCGACTGCCTGCTGTGTCGCGCTTTCATTTCATTGAATGCGGAGCTAACACCGGCATGGAATGGGGTAATGTGGCGGTACCCACTGCGCAGTATTCGCACGGCATGTTGTCGTGCAGCGAGTTCACCGGTGTGCCGCTGATCACGCTGCTTGAGCTGGCGGGGGCCGATCTGAAGAAGGGCAAGTTTGTGCTGGCCGAAGGAGCAGATGGTTCATCCATGACGCGCACCATCCCCATGAGCCAGATTCTGTCGGGCGAGGTCATCGTGGCCTATGGCCAGAACGGTGAAATGCTGCGGCCCGAGAACGGTTACCCGCTGCGCTTGGTGGTGCCCGGTGTGCAGGGCGTGAGTTGGGTCAAGTACCTGCGCCGCATCGAGCTGGGTGACAAGCCTTACGCCACCAAAGACGAGGCTATTCACTACATGGACTTGATGCCTGATGGCCAGCACCGCCAATACACCAGCATTCAGGAATGCAAAAGCGTGGTGACTACGCCGTCGGGCGGGCAGGTGCTGCTGGACAAGGGTTTTTACAACATCACTGGCCTCGCCTGGTCGGGTCGTGGCAAGGTGAAAAAAGTGGCTGTGTCGGTCGATGGCGGGCGCAACTGGCGCACGGCGCGGCTGGAGACGCCCGTGCTGAGCAAGTGCCTCACCCGCTTCAATTTGGACTGGGTCTGGGACGGCAAACCCACCATCATCCAGAGCCGCGCCAGCGACGACACGGGCTATGTGCAGCCCAGTTACAAGCAGTCGCGTGCCGTGCGTGGCACACGCTCGATTTATCACAACAATTCCATTCAGTCGTGGCTGGTGCAGGAAAACGGCGAGGTCAAAAATGTCCAAATTTCTTGAGGCCATCGCTGCCACTAGCCTGGTTTGCATGGTCACGTTGAGTGCGGCACAAAGTGGCTCAACGGTTTCAACCAAGTACCCCGGCGTGGGTCGCGCCGCTACGCTCAAGGAAGTGGCAGCCTGGGACATTGATGTACGCCCCGACTTCAAAGGCGTGCCCGCGGGCAGTGGTTCTGTTGCCCAGGGGCAAGACATTTGGGAGGCCAAATGCGCGATGTGCCATGGCGTGTTTGGCGAATCCAACGAAGTCTTCAGCCCACTGATTGGTGGCACCACCGCAGAGGATGTCAAAACCGGGTATGTTGCACGCCTGCTGGATGCGTCGTTCCCCGGCCGTACCACGCTGATGAAAGTGGCCACAGTGTCGACACTGTGGGACTACATCAACCGGGCCATGCCTTGGAATGCCCCAAAGTCACTGACGCCGGATGAGGTTTACGCCGTGACCGCTTTCCTGCTGAACCTGGGTGGCGTGGTGCCGGACGACTTCAAGCTGTCCAACAAGAACATGGCCGAGGCCCAGGCCCGCATGCCCAATCGAAACGGCATGACGACGGCCCATGCGCTGTGGCCGGGCCAGGAGTTTGGCGGCAAGGCCGTGCCTGATGTCAAAGTGGTGGCGTGCATGAAAAACTGCGTGGTGGATGTCAAAGTGGCGTCTAATTTGCCAGACTTTGCCCGCAATGCCCACGGCAACCTGGCCGAGCAAAATCGTGACGTGGGTGCCCAGCATGGTGCGCAGACTAACCGGCCTGAGGTCAAGGCGGGTGCATCGCCGGCTGATGCCAAATTGGCCGCTGTTGCTCCCACTCCCACTCCCGCTCCCGCCAAAGCAGAACCAGCAGTCGGCGATTCCAAAGCCGCAATGACGCTGGTCAACAAGCACGTGTGCACGGCTTGCCACGGCATCCAACAGAAAATTGTGGGCCCGGCGTTCACCGATATCGCCAAAAAGTACGCTGGCAAAGCTGACTACATTGCCGCCAAAATCAAGTCAGGGAGCAGTGGCTTGTGGGGGTCCATACCCATGCCGGCCCAAACCCTGGGTGATACCGATGCTAAAGTCATCGCCACATGGTTGGCAGCAGGTGCACCAAAATGAGCGGAAAATAAGCATCCAAATCCGATCTCCATTTTTTCCCAATTCAATTTCAATTCAAATCTACAAAGGACACCATCATGCAAAGCCGTCGAAAGACCCTTCAACAAAGTGCAACGCTCGTTGGTTTGCTGGCTGGCACGGGCCTGTTCCCGCAGTACGCCCTGGCATTCAATGCCGCTGCGTTTGAAGCCAAAAACCTGGCTGATGTGTTGAAGGCCGTTGGGGCCGGTGTGCCCGTTGCCAGCAAAGACGTCACCATCACCGCGCCCGACATTGCTGAAAACGGTGCCGTCGTCCCGTTGGGCGCATCGACGGCGTTGCCCGGCGTGAAGCAAATCCTGTTATTGGTCGAGAAGAACCCGGCAGCTCTGATTGCCATGTTCAACGTGACGGATGCGGTTGACACCAACCTGCTGACGCGCGCCAAGATGGGTCAATCGTCCGACGTGTACGCCGTGACCGTCATGAACGACGGCAAGGTGCTGTTCGCCAAGAAAGAAGTCAAAGTGACTTTGGGCGGCTGCGGCGGTTGATTCGTCTGCTGCAAACTTAGTCCCAGATTCAACTTCACCATTACTTAGATTCAGGAGTTCCTCATGGCAGATCCCATGCGCATTCGCGCTCAAGTAGCAGGCACCAACGCCACCGTTCGTGTACTGATGGCCCACGAGATGGAAACCGGTCAACGCAAAGATGCGGCTGGCAAAATCATCCCGGCTTGGCACATCACCGACGTCACCGCCACCCACAATGGTAAAACCGTGTTGACTGCTGAGTGGGGCCCGGCCGTGTCAAAAAACCCGTTTCTCCAGTTCACTCTCAAGGGGGCCAAAGCGGGCGATAAAGTGGGCGTTGTCTGGAAAGATAACCGGGGCGACACCCGCACCGACGAAGCCACCGTATCCTGAACCATGAAGAAAAAAGTTCTGATCACTGTGGTTGGCAGTGCGTTATTGGCCGCGTCAATGGCCAGTGGGGCTTGGGCACAAAAGTCGGCTGCCGATGGCATTGCCGAATACCGCGCGATGATTGCCGATGGCAACCCGTCAGAGTTGTTTGAGGCCAAAGGGGAAGACCTTTGGAAGCAAAAACGAGGCCCTAAAAATGCGTCCCTGGAGCAGTGCGATGTGGGCAAAGGCCCTGGCGTTTTCAAGGGCGCGTTTGTAGAACTGCCCCGTTATTTCAAGGATACCAACCGGGTGCAAGACCTGGAGTCGCGCCTGCTGACGTGCATGGAAACCTTGCAGGGCTTCAACGCTGCCGAGATTGCCAAGACGCCCTTTGGCCGTGGCGAGCAAAACAATGTGACTGCTTTGGCCACCTGGATCTCTGGCGAATCGCGTGGTATGAAATTCAACCTGTCGCAAAGCCACGTGACTGAGAAAACCATGTTTGAAGTGGGCAAACGGCTGTTTTTCTCACGTGGCGGCCCGCATGACTTCTCGTGTGCGTCGTGCCATGGCGAAGATGACAAACGCATCCGCCTACAAGACTTGCCCAACCTGACCAAGAACCCCGGTGCGGGCAGTGGTTTTGGCGCTTGGCCTGCCTACCGCGTGTCCAACGGGCAAATGTGGGGCATGCAGCTTCGCTTGAATGACTGTTATCGCCAGCAACGCTTTCCGTACCCATTATTTGGCAGTGATGCGACGATTGCCTTGGGCGTATACCTGGGTGTGAACGGCAAGGGTGGCGAGTCCATTGCACCGGCCATCAAGCGTTAGGAACATGACCATGAAAAAAATTATTCCAATTTTGATGCCGGTCGCTTTGACCCTTACTGCCACCCTGTCTGTCTTTTTTTTGGCGGGCTGTGCCGCTGTTCCCTCCAGTGCTGATCTGGACAAATTGACCGCTGACATCGTCAAGGCATCATTCCGAGACCAAGCCCTGGTCAAGACCGACCGCTTGGTGCAAGACGACACCAACCGTGAATGCAGTGCGGCAGACGTAGCGGGCAAGCCCATTGAAGAAGCGCTGGGCAAGGCCCTTGAAGCCGCCAACATGAAGACCATCAAATGGCCGTCAGACGGCAAGTTCATTGGCGATTGGCGCGAAGGTGAAAAAATTGCCCAAAGCGGCCGGGGCTTGACGTGGACCGATGAGCCCGGCCAAGCCAACGGTGGCAATTGCTACAACTGCCACCAGATTGACAAAAAAGAAATCTCCTACGGCACCATTGGCCCCAGTCTGTACAACTACGGCAAGATTCGCGGCGTGACAGACCCGGCCAGTGCAGATTCCAAAGGTGTGGTCGAGTACACCTGGGGCAAGATATGGAACTCCAAGGCCTACAACGCCTGCTCCAACATGCCGCGCGCGGGTCACTCAGGCATCCTGAGTGAAGCGCAGGTTCGCCATGTGGTGGGTTTGCTGCTGGACCCCAAATCACCTGTGAACGAGTGATTCGAGGCAACACGCCTTCTGACTAAAACCCGGTTCGTCCGGGTTTTTTCTAACTCCAAATATCAGTGAAAGCTTAAATATGAACCTGTCCAAGCGTGAGTTTTTCCAGGTGCTGGGTGCGGGCACCATGGCCGGCATGGGCTTGGGCGCTTATGCAGAAGCGGATGCGGCCACAGCGGCCAATGGCCTGTACGACATTCCCAAGTTCGGCAACGTGTCCTTCCTGCACATGACGGATTGCCATGCCCAGCTCAAACCCATCTACTTTCGTGAACCCAATATGAACCTGGGGTTTGGCAGCATGAAAGGGCAGTTGCCGCACTTGGTGGGTGAGCATTTGCTCAAAGTGGCCAAGGTTCGAGCCGGCACCGCAGAAGCCCATGCACTCACTCATCTTGATTTCGAGAAGGCCGCGCACCGTTACGGCAAGGTCGGTGGCTTCGCCCACCTGGCCACCCTGGTCAAGCGCATGAAAGCCAGCCGGCCCGGCGCAGTGTTTCTGGACGGTGGCGACACCTGGCAGGGTTCGGCTACGGCGTTGTGGACCAACGGGCAGGACATGGTGGACGCGTCCAAACTGTTGGGCGTTGACTTGATGACGGGCCACTGGGAGTTCACCCTGGGGCAAGACCGTGTGAAGCAAATTATTGAGAAAGACTTCGCGGGGAAGATTGAATTCATCGCGCAAAACATCAAGACCAATGACTTTGGCGACCTGGTGTTCAAACCCTATGTGATGCGTGAAATCAACGGTGTGCCCTGCGCCATCATTGGCCAGGCGTTTCCCTACACGCCCATTGCCAACCCGCGTTACATGGTGACCGACTGGGGCTTTGGCATCCAGGAAGAAACCATGCAAAAAACTGTGGACGAGGCCCGGGCCAAGGGCGCGCAGGTGGTTTTGCTGCTGTCGCACAACGGCATGGATGTTGACCTGAAAATGGCCAGCCGCGTGACCGGCATCGACGCCATCATGGGCGGCCACACCCACGACGGCATGCCCGTGGCCAGCATCATCAGCAACAAGAGTGGCAAGACGCTGGTGACCAATTCGGGCTCCAACAGCAAGTTTTTGGGTGTGCTGGACTTCGAGGTCAAAGGCGGCAAGGTCACCGACTTCCGCTACAAGCTGCTGCCCGTGTTTGCCAACATGCTGCCGGCTGACCGGGAGATGGATGCGCTCATTACCAAAATCCGGGCGCCTTATGAGACCAAGTTGGCGGAGAAGCTCGCGGTCACCGAAGGTACGCTGTACCGCCGGGGCAACTTCAATGGCACCGGCGATCAGTTGCTGGTGGATGCGCTGATGGAAGTGCAGGGCGCCGACATTGCTTTCTCGCCCGGAT
>JANOLC010000245.1:0-5535 GCA_031419575.1 Burkholderiales bacterium
GAGCAGGGTTCGTCCAGCAACAGTACTTCAGGCTTGATCGCTATGCCACGTGCAATACACAGCCGTTGCTGCTGCCCACCCGACAGACTGGAGCCACTTTGCTGCAACTTGTCTTTCACCTCATTCCACAACGCGGCTTTACGCAATGCCCACTCAACGCGCTCTTCCATGTCGGACGCATTGAGGTTTTCAAACAGCTTCACACCAAAGGCAATATTCTCGAAGATTGACATCGGGAAAGGCGTAGGCTTTTGAAACACCATGCCAACCTTGGCGCGCAGCAAGGCCACGTCCTTCTTACTGGTCAGCAAATTCTCGCCGTCCAAAATGATTTGTCCCTCGGCCCGCTGCTCGGGGTACAACTCAAACATGCGGTTAAAAATGCGTAGCAATGTGGACTTGCCGCAACCCGAGGGACCAATAAAAGCGGTGACCTTTTTTTCTGGAATTTCCAGATTGATCCCCTTGAGGGCATGAAATTTTCCGTAATAAAAATTCAGGTCTTTAACGGAAATTTTCGACGCTTCCTTGATGGCAGTCGCAGTAGTCATTTGATAAACCTCTCAATGTCTTAAACGTTATTTGTCGTTGTCAGGTATCACTCACTTGGCACGCGTTACGTAACGGGCAAGGATGTTCAAGCCCAACACGGTCATGGTGATCAGAAATACACCAGCCCAAGCCAGCTTTTGCCAGTTCTCGTAAGGGCTCATGGCAAACTTGAAAATCGTGACCGGCAGGCTGGCCATAGGCTCACTCAAAGAGGACGTCCAGAACTGGTTACTGAGCGCGGTGAATAACAAGGGAGCCGTCTCGCCAGCGATGCGGGCAATAGCCAGCATCACGCCCGTCACCACGCCCGCGCGGGCAGCTTTGAGCGTGATGCTCAAAATAACTTTCCATTTAGGTGCGCCCAAAGCATAGGCTGCCTCACGCAGACCGGGTGGCACCAACTGCAACATGTTCTCCGTCGTGCGGATAACAACCGGGATGACGATCAGCGCCAGCGCCATGACACCTGCCCAGCCCGAGAAGGCTTTGAACCGGGAAACAATGACAGCATAAACAAACAGACCAATCACGATCGATGGTGCAGACAACAGGATGTCGTTCACAAACCGGGTGACCGTCGCCAGCCAACCCTTGGTGTCAAACTCGGCCAGGTAAATGCCTGCCATGACACCAATGGGCGTGCCCACAAAGGTGGCCAGCATCACCATCAAAAATGACCCGTACATGGCATTCGCCAAGCCACCCTCATCATTAGGAGGAGGTGTCATTTCGGTCAGGGTGGAAAACGACAGGCCACCAATACCCAACCTCACCGTTTCAAACAAAATCCAGAATAACCAGAACAGTCCAAAGGACATCGCCAGCAATGACAAAACCAAGGCTACTTTATTAACTATTTTCCGTTGTTTGTATTTGGCTTGACGAGTCAAATCTAGCGCTTGGGCAGCCAACAAATTTTCTGCAGTGCTCATGTTTTCGCTCCTTCGCTTTTCTTCAACTGAGACAGCAGTAGTTTTGACAAGGCCAACACCACAAATGTGATGAAGAACAACACAAGCCCCAAATACATCAACGCCGCTTGGTGCAAGCCTTCACCAGCTTCCGCAAATTCATTCGCCAGCGCTGACGTAATGCTGTTGGCCGCCTGAAACAGGCTCAAAGAATCCAGCTGGTTAAAGTTACCAATAACGAAGGTGACCGCCATCGTCTCGCCAATGGCACGGCCCAAACCCAGCATGATGCCGCCGACCACACCAGCCTTGGTGTAAGGCAGCACCACCTTGGAAACCACTTCCCAAGTCGTCGCACCCAAACCATAGGCGGACTCCTTCAACAAGGCAGGGGTGACCTCGAACACATCGCGCATCACCGCCGCAATAAACGGGATGATCATGATGGCCAAAATAATGCCAGCCGACAAAATTCCGATACCCACCGGTGGACCAGAGAATAGGGCACCGAGGACTGGCACACCTTTGAAGGCCGCTTGCAGCGGCTGCTGCACATACGTGGACAGCACGGGGCTGAACACCAGCAAGCCCCACATGCCGTAAACGATGGACGGCACAGCAGCCAGCAGTTCGATCGCCGTACCAAGCGGTCGCTTGAGCCACGCGGGAGACAGCTCTGTCAAAAACAGGGCAATACCAAAACTCACCGGTACCGCAATCAGCAACGCGATGAACGAAGTCATCAGCGTGCCATAAATCATCACCAATCCGCCGTACTCTTCTTTGACAGGATCCCAAGTAGTACTGGTCAAAAAGCTGAAGCCATATTTGGCTATGGCGGGCCAAGCACTGATGGTGAGCGAGGCCAGGATGGCAATCAACATCGCCAGCGTGAACAGCGCTGCACCTTTGGCTAACCAAGCAAAGATGCGGTCAGCCATAGGCCCTGACCGGGCTGCTTTCATAGGAGGAGGTTTGGCCATAACACGTCCGGAATTCTGTGTAGACAGATTGGGAGAGATCTGATTCGCCGGAAGTGTAGATGACACGCCTTGGCTCCTTATGAATGCAGTTTGATGAGGAAAAGTCTTACTTCAACGCAACGGGTTTGCCCGACGCATCTGTCACGTGACCCCAGGCCTTTTCAATCGCGCCAATCACGTTGTCAGGCATTGGCACGTAGTCCAGATCGGCCGCAATTTTGTCGCCGTTTTTGTAGGCCCAAGTAAAGAACTTGAAGGTCTCGGTGGCGTTGGCAGGCTTGTCTTGCTTGATGTTCATCAGGATAAAGGTTGCCGTGGTGATGGGCCAGGCAGTCTTACCGGGCTGGTCAACAATCAGCTGGTAGAACGATTTGTTCCAGTCAGCACCGGCAGCGGCGGCCTTGAATGTGTCGTCATCTGGCGCCACAAATTGACCATCCTTGTTCTTCATCAAGGTGTAAGTCATTTTGTTTTGCTTGACATACGAGTACTCGACATAACCAATAGAGTTAGGCAAGCGGTTCACAAACGCGGCCACGCCTTCATTGCCTTTACCACCGGCACCCACAGGCCAATTCACGGCTGTTCCCTCGCCTACTTTGGCTTTCCACTCAGGGTGAACGCGTGACAGGTAATTGGTGAAGTTAAAGGTGGTGCCCGAACCGTCAGCGCGGCGAACCACAGCGATGTCGGCGTCAGGCAACGCTACGCCAACATTCAAGGCCTTGATGGCGGGGTCGCTCCACTTGGTGATCTTGCCCAGGAAGATATCGCCCAACACCTGGCCGTCCAGCTTCAACTGCCCGGGCGCAACACCCTTGACGTTGATCACGGGAACCGTACCCCCGATCACGGTAGGGAACTGGATTTGGCCCTTGGTTTTGAGCACTTCGTCGGTTTGGGGCATGTCGGATGCACCGAAATCAACTGTTTTGGAGTCAATTTGCTTAATGCCCGCACCTGAGCCTACCGATTGATAGTTAATTTTGACGCCGGTGGCTTTGTTGTAGTCAGCGGCCCATTTGGAATAAACGGGCGCAGGAAAACTGGCACCTGCACCAGTGATTTCCTGTGCACTCACCAAGCTGGTGCCGGACATAGCGACCAGCGTGGCTACGCTGATCAAACTGGCTTTGAAACATGTATTCATTTGGAAACCTTTCACTTAAATTAAAAAAGAAAAATCACTGACTTAATGCGATAAAACGAATGTAAGTATCTTTCGTGACAAATGTGTGACAAACCATGACACTACCAACAACACCCTCCAAAAGGCTTTTTTCACACAATTGACACACCTTCGTCGTATGTTCCAAGGTATGCCCATCCGCCGGAGACCCCTTTGAACTTGAACGATCACGACCTGATTCAGCGCATTCACCAGGATTTACGCGACAGTTACGACGAGGAGCTGGAGCAAGAACTGGAAGACGGCAACATTGACGCGCTGGCTGACAGTGGCATTGACATTCATTCCACCGAGTACAAAGAGAGTCGCCGCGTCTATTTTCGGGAGCTGTTTCGCATGCAGGCCGAGCTGGTCAAGCTGCAAGACTGGGTGGTTCAAACCGGCCACAAGGTGGTGATTTTGTTTGAAGGCCGCGATGCCGCTGGCAAAGGTGGCGTCATCAAACGTATCACCCAACGCCTGAATCCGCGTGTGTGCCGCGTCGCCGCTCTGCCCGCCCCCAACGAGCGCGAACGCACGCAGTGGTACTTTCAGCGCTACGTGTCGCACCTGCCGGGTGCGGGCGAAATGGTGCTGTTTGACCGCAGCTGGTACAACCGCGCAGGCGTAGAGCGGGTCATGGGGTTTTGTACCGATGAGCAATACGAAGAGTTCTTTCGTACCGTACCGGAATTTGAGCGCATGCTGGTGCGAAGCGGTATTCAACTCATCAAATACTGGTTTTCCATCTCGGACGAGGAGCAAAACCTGCGCTTTCTGGGCCGTATTCACGACCCGCTCAAGCAATGGAAGCTCAGCCCGATGGATCTTGAGTCGCGCCGCCGCTGGGAGGAATACACCCGCGCCAAAGAAATCATGCTGGACCGTACCCACATTGACGAGGCGCCTTGGTGGGTGGTGCAGGCGGTGGATAAAAAACGCGCCAGGCTCAACTGCATTCACCACTTGTTGGGGCAAATTCCCTATGAAGACGTGGAACACGCGCCCGTCGTGCTGCCGGTGCGAGAGCGCCGGGAAGACTATGTGCGCCAACCTGTCAGGCAAGAAATCGTCGTTCCTGAGATTTATTGAATAAAAAGAGGCTAAAGTCCCCGTCAAATGGCGATAGTTAGCTATAATTTTTGTAGCTAACCCCAACTGGGGGTGATTTTTCTAGTTCGGTGCATGGCAACGTTGCCCCGTCTGGAATCGCGCCAAAAATAACCGAAAATCAGTTAATGCAAAACGGCACCCGACTCGCCGCTGTGGACTTGGGCTCCAACAGCTTTCGCCTTGAAATTGGCCGCTTGGACCATGGCCAGTTCCTGCGTACCGAATACCTGAAAGAAACGGTTCGCCAAGGCAGTGGCCTGGACGAAGACCGCAACCTCACCGTTGAGGCCATGCAACGCGGGCTGGAATGCCTGGCCCGCTTTGGCGAGCGGCTGGCAGGTTTTAAAGCCTCTGAAGTGCGCGCCGTCGCCACCCAAACGCTGCGTGAAGCCCGCAACCGCGATGACTTTCTGACCCAGGCCAACAAGGTGCTGGGTTTCCCCATCGATGTAATTTCGGGCCGTGAAGAGGCCCGGCTGATTTACCAGGGCGTAGCCCACATGCTGCCGCCATCCAAAGAGCGCCGTCTGGTGCTGGACATTGGTGGGCGCTCCACCGAAATGATTTTGGGTCAGGGCCTGGAGCCCACGGTGATGGAGTCCTACCGTGTGGGCAGTATTGCCTGGTCAACCCGTTATTTCCCGCAAGGCCAGTTCACCTCCAATGCCTTTCAGATGGCGGAGATCGCTGCCAAGGCGGTGCTGGACGAGGCTCTCAACACCTACCGCCGTGACAGCTGGCAAGTCGCTTATGGCTCAGCTGGCACCGTGGGGGCCGTGGGTGATGTGCTGGCGGCCGGGGGCTGGCC
>JANOLC010000246.1:0-1803 GCA_031419575.1 Burkholderiales bacterium
GTGGTGGATGCTGCGTGCCAAGTAGCGGCCACCCAGCGGCTACCCACCGGGCGTGATCGGGTGCAGCTAGACCCGTGGCTGCACCGTCGGCACAAACAAATCAACCCGGTCGGTGATGATGCCGTCGGTGCCCAGGTCCAACAGCCGCTGTGAGGCCCATTCGTCATTCACCGTGTAACTCAGGCACCTGAAGCCCGCGCTTTTGGCCTGAGTCACCGTGGACTTGTCCCACAGGGCATGGTTGCAGACGATGGCCACGCAATCCAGCTGCAAAGCGGCCTCCAGCCAACCCGTCCACAGCGTGTCCAGCAACAAACCGCGGGGTAACCGCGGTGCGCCGGATACGGCACCGTGCAGGGCTTCCACGTCAAACGAGGTCAACAAAGGGGGCAAGCGCACATCTTTCCAGAGCCGGGCCGCTTCATGAGCGACCACCTCGCCGGTGTGGCGCTCGGTGCCGGGCGTGGGCTTGATCTCGATGTTCAGGGCATAGCTATTGCGGATCACAAACTGCGCAACATTGTCCAGCGTGGGCAACGGCTCGCCTGCATAGGCGCGTGAGTGCCAGCTACCGGCATCAAGTTGAGACAGCGTGTTCCAGGGATGGTCGCCACCCGTCTGGCTGCTGCCTTGCCCCAAGCGCTGCGGTCCGTTGGTGGTGCGGCCCAGCCCGGCATCGTGCATTAGAAAGGGGACGCCGTCTTCGCTCAGCTTGACATCACATTCAAACATCCGGTAGCCGTGACTGGCCCCCAAGCGAAAGGCGGCCAGTGTGTTTTCAGGGGCCAGCTTGCCGGCACCGCGATGCGCTATCCACAGCGGGTAGGGCCAGTTTTCATGGATCATGTTGAAGTGAACTTGAGGCATCGGCAGTTTGCAAACTGCTCTTCTAAATCGACCCTTGCAGGCTCACACTTTACAGGCGTTTTCCGGTCTGGGAGTCAAACCAATGCAGGCGATCAGCACGGGGCGCCGCATAAATGGTGCTGCCTATCGCAGGCGGGATGTGGTCTTCCCCGGTTCGCACGATCAGGCTCTCCAACCCCAGGCGGCAATACACCAGCCGCTCAGCGCCCAGCATCTCCAGCGCGTCCACTTGCAGCGCCCAGGCGTGTGAAGTCGATGTGGTGGTGATGTCCAGGTGCTCGGGGCGAATGCCCAGCATCGCGCGAGGCGGGCCGCCCAGTTCGGCATTGGGCCCGTTTTTGAGCAAGTTCATCGGAGGCGACCCCATGAAGCTGGCCACAAAGGTGGTGGCCGGGCGTGAATAGACTTCGTCCGGCGTGCCGAACTGCTCCATGCGGCCACCGTTCATCACCATCATGCGTTCGGCCAAGGTCATCGCTTCGACCTGGTCATGCGTAACAAAGAGCGACGTAATGCCCAACTCGCGGTGCAGCTTTTGTATTTCGAGCCGGGTTTGGGCGCGCAGCTTGGCGTCCAGGTTAGAGAGCGGCTCGTCAAACAAAAAAACCTGGGGTTGGCGCACGATGGCGCGGCCCATGGCCACGCGCTGGCGTTGGCCACCCGACAGCTCGCGCGGCTTGCGCTGCAGCAGTGCGCCGAGCTCGAGGATTTTGGCGGCTTTGTCGACCCGGGTTTTGATCTCGTCCACCGGCACTTTGGCGATTTTGAGGCCGTAGGCCATGTTCTCAAACACGCTCATGTGCGGGTACAGCGCATAGTTCTGGAACACCATCGCGATGTCGCGATCCTTCGGCGCAACCCCGTTGACCACCCTGGACCCAATCGAGATCTGGCCCTGATCGGCATCTTCCAGGCCGGCGATCATGCGCAGCACCG
>JANOLC010000247.1:0-2461 GCA_031419575.1 Burkholderiales bacterium
GGTGGCGTGGTCGAGGCAGATTGCTTTGTCGCACCCACGCTGCTTGAGGTGCCCGATGCGCGCGCCCGCGTGATGGAGGAGGAGATCTTTGGCCCGCTGCTGCCTGTGATTGCCTTTACCGATCTAGACGCTGTCATCGCGCAAATCAACGCCGCACCCAACCCACTGGCTCTCTATATTTACAGCCGCACGGACGCAAACATTCAGCGCGTGCTGCAACAAACATCCTCTGGTGGTGTGTGCGTGAACCATGCACTGGTTCATTTCATGCATGCGCGGTTGCCGTTTGGCGGGGTCAATAACTCAGGTATCGGCAACGGCCACGGGCTCTATGGCTTCAAGGCGTTCAGTCATGAAAAAGCCGTTCTGCGTGCCCAGTTCTCGCTGGTTGCCACGCTGTTTGGCGCGGGCGAAGTGCCAGGCTATGTCCGGCGGTTGATCAAGTCAGGCTTTAAATGGCTGTGACTTCAAGGGCCACTCACTGGTGGTCGCTGCCTAGCTCGGAACGAGTCCCGCAGTAGGCTCACGGTAGCGCTGGCGCAAGGAGTCGCCAAAAAGTGACTCCCTTTCCCAAAGCCTGGTTTTTGGGATGTCGCAATTCACCAATCCACCGTCGTGCCGGTGAGAGAGCCTGCGGCCCGCCCGCCTTACGATGGGCCTTTTTTGGAGCCCCACCGATGAACCACAACATCATCATCACCTGTGCCGTCACCGGCGCGGGCGACACGGTTGACAAACACCCTGCTATTCCTGTCACGCCCAAGCAGATCGCTGCCGCTGCCATCGAAGCGGCCCACGCCGGTGCCACCGTGGTGCACTGCCATGTGCGTGACCCGCAGACTGGCAAGGGCAGCCGTGACCCTGCGCTGTACCGCGAGCTGATGGAGCACATCAAGGCCTCGGGCGTGGACGTGATCGTCAACCTGACGGCTGGCATGGGCGGCGACCTGGAAATTGGGGGGGGGGAACACCCCACAAATTTCGGCCCCGGCACGGATCTGGTGGGCCCCATGGCGCGCCTGGTGCACGTGGAAGAGCTGCTGCCCGACATCTGCACGCTGGACTGTGGCACGCTCAATTTTGGCGATGGCGACACGATTTATGTCTCCACCCCCGCAGCGCTGCGGGCCGGTGCAAAGCGCATCACCGAGCTGGGCGTCAAGCCAGAACTGGAAATCTTCGATACCGGCCACCTCTGGTTTTCCAAGCAGATGATGAAAGAGGGCCTGCTGACCGACCCGCTGTTTCAGCTTTGCCTGGGCATTCCCTGGGGTGCGCCTGCGGACACCACCACCATGAAAGCCATGGTGGACAACCTGCCGCCCAACGCCACCTGGGCCGGGTTTGGCATTGGTCGCCTGCAAATGCCCATGGCTGCGCAGGCCATTTTGCTGGGAGGCCATGTGCGCGTGGGGCTGGAGGACAACCTGTGGCTCGACAAGGGCGTGCCCGCGACCAATGGTTCCCTGGTGGAGCGCGTGATCAAGCTGATCGAGTGTATGGGGGCCAAGCCTATGACCCCTGCCGAGGGCAGAGTCAGGATGAATCTGAAAAAACGCTGATCGAGCCATCACGGGACCCACGCAGGACAAAAACACCAGGACATTTCAATGACTTTCAAAACCGACATCAAGACTTTCGCCGCACTGGGCACCGGTGTGATTGGCAGCGGCTGGATCGCTCGCGCCCTGGCCAACGGCATGGACGTGGTGGCCTGGGATCCCGGCCCTAACGCAGAAGCCAACCTGCGCGCCCGCATCACCAAGTGTTGGCCTGCGCTGGAAAAAAATGGACTCAAACCCGGCGCGTCGCCGAACCGCCTGCGTTTTGTGGACACGGTGGAAGCCTGCGTCAAAGACGCTGATTTCGTGCAAGAAAGCGCACCGGAAACGCTGGCTCTCAAGATTGACCTGCACGCCAAAATCAGCGCCGCTGCTCAGGCCGATGTGCTGATTGCATCCTCTACCTCGGGCCTGCTGCCCAGCGAGTTTTATGCGCAGGCCACTCACCCCGAGCGCTGCCTGGTGGGGCATCCGTTTAATCCCGTTTACCTGCTGCCTTTGGTGGAAGTGGTGGGTGGCGAGAAGACCGCTGCCAGCGCCAAAGACGCGGCAATGGCCATCTACAAGGGCATGGGCATGAAACCCTTGCATGTGCGCAAGGAAGTGCCCGGCTTCATCGCCGACCGGCTGCTTGAAGCCCAGTGGCGCGAGGCCCTGCACCTGGTGAACGATGGCATTGCCTCCACCGGCGAGATTGACGATGCCATCCGTTATGGTGCGGGCATTCGCTGGTCGTTCATGGGCAGCTTTCTCATCTACACGCTGGCCGGGGGCGATGCGGGCATGCGCCACTTCATGTCGCAATTCGGCCCCGCGCTCAAATTGCCCTGGACCAAGCTGGAAGCCCCCGAGCTGACCGACGCCCTGATCGACCAGGTGGTGGATGGCACCCAAGTGCA
>JANOLC010000248.1:0-2175 GCA_031419575.1 Burkholderiales bacterium
GATTGCTGCGGTTGTGAGTCCGGCAAAGGTGAACAGGGATAGCGGATCGAAAACAATGAAATGCAATGGCCGAAAGAAAAACGGTACTTGTCCGCGACGGGCCATAGCAACCGTCACCCAGCATCCCAAAACGAGCATCGCGACGATCCAGCCCGTCGCGATCCACCCCAAGCGGCGATGGAGGGCCATTCGACCCGTTGTCGCGAAGATATTCTGCAGCAGATAAAGGGTGACCCATCCCATGAACACGATCGCATGCGCGTGAACGAGCAGCGGGGACGAGAAAGTCGACCTGCCCATCCCGAGCTGAACTGAAAACCCGGCAACGATTACCAGCGCCATTGCGATTGCAGCACGTAAGAAAAACCTATCGTCCGATACGACTGATTTAGGTAAGTTCGCAGCCAGAGTTGCCATGGTAATCGCCCCTCATCCGTCGTGCACCTTAAAGCACTGGAAGGTCGATATCAATGCCCGCGCAGCCCAACTCTGGATGGATAGTATCGGGCACAGCCACCGTCCCCAAGCGGGTCGCTTCCTGACATCTAGGCATGACATAGTCAGATTACCCAGCTCTCGGAACACAAACCCGACAGTCAGCTTACGACGACTATGCCGCCCATACGGTAAATCCGTAAGGCTTGTTGCAAACTCACGGAGTCTTGATGAATTTTTGAACACGCTGTCCGGTAATGTCGACCACATAAATATTGCCTTCATCGTCACTTGCAATGTCGTGGCCCATCCGGAACTGCCCATCATAGTTGCCAAATCGGCCAAAGCGCTCAATGAGCGAACCATCGCGCTTCACGATAGCAACACCGGATCGATCAGGTGGCGCATCGGGCTGCACACCGCCATCGACCACTGCCGCCAAATCTGCGGGAAGAAGGGCGAGTGAATAAGGCCGTCCAATCGATGCCGACTTCCATTGTTCCAGAAACCGGCCTTTGGCATCGAACACCTGAACGCGATCGTTTTCACGGTCGGCTACATAGACGTGGCCTGATCGATCTACGGCAATACCGTGGGGCGTATTGAACTCTCCTGGTCCGGTACCAGGCTTGCCCCATTGGAACTCGAAGCTGCCGTCCGCCGCGAACTTCATGACGCGAGTGTTGCGGTAGCCATCGCTTACGTAGAAAGATCCGTCGGGTAACACTGCTATGTCCGTGGGACGATTAAAATGCATAGTGTCGGTGCCAGGAACACCTCGCTCCCCGAGGGTAAGGAGGAGCTTTCCGGCTGGACTATATTTGTATATCTGGTGCAATGCGACGTCGGTTAGCCAGACATTATCTTCGCCATCGATTGTTAAACCATGAGGCATGGCGAATGTACCGGCGCCCCAAACCTGTAATAATTTTCCTGATTTACCGTCGAATTGGACGACCGTGGGATACTTTATTGGGTCGGTCAAAAGCGGCTCGTTCCATTGTCTGCCGCCCCGCTGGAAGACCCAGACATTTCCCTTGGAATCCACTCCCAGACCGGCGGCCGCGCCCAGTACTAAACCACCCGGGAGTATCGGCCAGCCGTGGACGACTGAGTAAGTCGTGTGCGTGGGTAGGCTCTTGGCAACTGTGGATGGCGCAGCGAACAAACATGCCGCGAGCGATCCTAGCTTAATATAATTCATAGATATCGCCTTCGTTGGACCAACATCGAAATCTATACCCCAACCAAATTAGCGCAAGAGCGAGAGCAGGTCCGACCCTCTTGGTGGTTGCGTCATATGCTGGTGACCACCGATATATCGGCCGCAAAAAAACTGCTCCCAAGCCTAGCTTTATCGAAAATGTGTACCCGCGCCATCAACAGCCAAACCGTCGTTCCGATGAGGTCAGTGGGATGACTGCTTCCCGTCCAGGTTCGAATGTTCGGTTTGATCGGATGGAAACCAAGTCCGTACAGTCCTACTCGGCACGCGATCTCTGAAATCCACGCATGCTGCGATGCCATAGATTTACGCCCAGCGGCGGCCATACAGCCTAACCGGGGCCTATCCGAAAAGCAGACATTCGCTGATTGGGGCCAACGCAAATTTGTCGCCCGCTCAATGATCTGCTAGCCTGATTGCTTGCTGGGGGGCGCTGGGATGGACGAGACAAGTTACGAAAGCGACTTTTTCGGTCATCCACGTGGCTTAGCATATCTCGCATTCACGCAGGTCTG
>JANOLC010000249.1:0-7483 GCA_031419575.1 Burkholderiales bacterium
CCAACCCACCCACTGCGATGATGGCAGCAGCATCGGGCACCGTGGCACCACAGGCTAACCCTGCTGCCCCTGTAGCCCCTGTAGCCCCTGTAGCCCCTGTTGCCAGCGCAGAAACCAGCCAGGAACCAGGCACGCTGATCATCAGCGCGCTGGGTTTGGTGGACCCCAAAGACCCCAAATTCAAGGGTGATGCGGGTGCAGCGCAAAGCGAAGCACGGGCTGATGCAGCCCGCCAACTCATCGAGAAAGCTTTGGCGCTTTACATCGACAAAGGCTCGCTGAACAAAAACTATGGCGTGATTGAGCAGAAGCTTTTGTCCCAATCGGGCAGCTTCATCAAAACCATCATCCACGAAGGCGCGCCTGTTAACGGCAAGGACGGTTTGCTGGAGACAGAAACCCGCGCAGTGATCAAAATGCGTGACCTGCAGAAATCGCTGAACCAGCTTTCCAAAGACGAGCGCATCGACTTCATCCGCAACAATGGCGACCCCAAGGTGTCCATCAGCATGTCCATTGGCAATGCTGAGACGGCGCAAGCCCTGCCCACTGCGAGATCGGTGCTGGCTGAAAACGTGCTCAAAGAGCGCATCAAATCATTTGGCTTTCGGGTTTGGTCTAACGAAGGGGAAACCACCACCGGACCAAAAACGCAAGTGGCAGACTTCGCCATTCAAGGGGAGGCCAAGGTCAAACAACTCTCTGCCAAGCTGGCCGCGTCTGGCCTGACCATCACCAAAACGGTGCTCACCTCATGGACTATCAAGGCGATTGACAAGTCCAGTGGCGAGGAAATTTACCTCAATACTGTGCTGCCCAAAGGCCAAAGCTGGGCGACTGAAGACCAGGCGCTGGCCGATATTGGCAAGGCCATGGGTGATGAGTTCTCCAAGAATTTTTTCTTGCAGCATTTCAACTTTGGCACCAAAAAGACCAACCTGAACATCTCTGGCTTGCCCGACAAGCAAACCGCAGAACTGCTGCTGCGCGAGTTGCGCGGCATCCGCCAGGTGTTGGACGTTCAACTGGTGGCTGATACGGGAAAATTCCAGCTTCAACTGGCTGAAGGCAGCGCGTCAGACATTATTCAAGAAACCGTGATCAAGCCGCTGAACACCAAGCTGGGACAAAACTGCTTCGCGCTGGCGGGTTCGAACGGGGCGGAGGTAAACGCCAGTTTTGCCCCGGTTTGTTCTGAGGTTGCGGTGCGCGGCAAGCTGGAATCTCAGCCACCCGCCGGTCTGATCAATGCGCCTGATTCCCGGGGCAAGAGCCTGCTCAAGGGTTTAAAGACGACCTGAAGTCACCCAACCACGGCGAACGCAACAATATCGTCGCTGCCTTCACTGACGCTGTGGCCAAAGGCAATGCGGCCCGTGCCGCGCAACATCACCTCTTCGCGGCGCAACGAGATTTCAGCCTCGCCCTCCACCGCTACAAATGTGCCGTTGGTGCTTTGGTCAATCAGGAAGAATTTGTCGCGGCGGCGCTCAATGCGGGCATGCTGGCGTGACGCCATGCGGTCGGCCACCACCACTTCACAGGCGGCATCCCGGCCCAGCACAATGCCGGTGTTGGATTGCGCCAAATGATGCTCTTGGCCCGCGTGGCGTAACACAAGCTCCACGTCGCGGCTGGCGGCCAGGATGGATGGCGTGGCCATGGTCATCTCATCAGACGGTTGCCAAATAACTTCACACACCTCCACATCATCACCCTTACCTTTGACAGACAGCGCGGCTATGGGCCGGGTTGAGCTGCGCAGCATGGGCGACAACTTGTCTACCGTGCTGCGGGTGGTCATGATTTGGGTGCCCTTGGCCAGGCCCGCCATGCGCGCCGCCAGATTGACGGTGTCGCCAAACACATCGTTATTTTCTTCAATGACAGCACCAAAATGGAAACCTGCCCGAATCGCCCGCTGCACGCCAGACACTCTGGGCAAGGCAGATATTTTGAGTTGCATATCAGTGGCGGCCAAGCAACCGCTGTCGGCATCGGGCAAGACGCACATGACCTCATCACCAATGGTTTTGATGACCCGCCCGCCGTACTGGTTGGTGATGTTGCGCATCAGGGCGATGCACTCGTCAATCATGAATTTGGCCTGGGTGTCGCCCAGTGTGTCGTACAGCTTGGTACTGCCTGCGATGTCCGCAAACAGCACGGCCACCGACTTGGGCTGGCTGCGCTCGGGCAAGCCATTGAGCAGCGTGGGGTTCGAAGATGCAAGCATGGACGAAGGCGGTCTTAGTCAAACAAAACTATAGTATCCATCATCGGGTGCGGGTCACCGAGAAGATGCCCGCCATCACCAGCGCCGTGCCCCCTGCTGCCCATAGGGTAAACGGCTCGCCCAGCACTGCAACGCCCATCAAAATAGTGGCGAGCGGCCCAATCATGCCAACCTGGGCGGTCAAGCCTGCGCCTATGCGCTCAATGGCCATCATCACCAGCACCACAGGCACAGCGGTGCACAACGTGGCGTTCAGCAGGGAAAGCCAGATCACTTGTGGCACGACAACGGCACTGGTCAGCGGGCGCAGCACCGAGAACTGCGCCAGACACAGCACACAGGCCACGCTGGTGGCCAGGCCCACCAGGCGTAAGGCACCCAACCGCTTGACCAGTTCTCCACTGTAGGACAGGTAAATCGCGTAGCTGATCGCACTGCCAAACACCAAGGCAGCCCCCAGCACGGTGTGGCTGCCCTGCAGGCTGACCTCATGCCCCATCACCAAAAGAATGCCGCTGTAGCTCAAGCCCATGCCCAATGCCTGCGCACGACTAATCTTGCGCTTGTACAGCACCCACCCCAGCAGCAGAACGAGCGTGGGATTGAGGTAAAGAATCAGCCGCTCCAGCGAGGCGTTAATGTACTGCAGGCCCATAAAGTCCAGGAAACTGGCCAGGTAATAGCCGGTGAAGCCCAGGCCCAACACGCCCAACCAGTCTTTGCGGGTTAGCGCGGGCTGGTTACGGCTGGTCCACCAAGCCATGAACGCAAAAATCGGCAAGGCGAACAACATGCGGTACATGATGAGCGTAACGGCGTCCACCGCGTGCAGGTACGCCAGCTTGACGACGATGGCTTTGGCACTGAAGGCAATAGAACCCGTGAGGGCAAGCATCAAACCAGATGCTCTGTTTTTTATAGCTAACAAATGAATACTGACCTGGACTGAGGGGCTTAAATACTAGTAACCTACGGCTTGACCGTCTCTGCGGGCATCACTGGCAGCGACATAGCCGTGCACGGCGGGGTCGCCCGCCCGCCAGATGAATTGGCCGGCTCCAAAGTCCTGGTACGAGTCGTTGATAACTTCCATGTGATGGCCGCGATCGCTCAGGGCTTGCACTGTGCGCGCCGCCATGCTGGCTTCCACGTTGATCTCCAGGCCCTGGTTGAAGCGCCAGCGGGGAGCATCACACGCAGCTTGCGGATTCTGTTGGTAGTCCAGCATGCGGACCAGCGTTTGCAAGTGGCCCTGAGGTTGCATATTTCCGCCCATCACCCCAAAACTCATGACGGGTTGGCCATCTTTCGTAAGAAAGGCCGGGATGATGGTGTGAAAGGGCCGTTTACCTGGAGCCACCACGTTGGGGCTGGCCGCGTTCAGGCTGAAGCCATGCCCCCGGTTTTGCAGGCTAATCCCGAAGGTGGGTTCCACGCAACCCGAGCCAAAGCCCATGTAGTTACTCTGGATGAAGCTAATCATCATGCCGGACTCATCCGCAGCCGTGAGATAAATGGTGCCACCCTTCACGGGGTTACCCGCGCCAAAGTCCTGCGCTTGGGTCAGGCTGATGAGCCTGGCACGCGATGCCAGGTAACTGTCGTCCAGCATTTGCGCCACGGTCACTTCCATGGACGCGGGCTCCGACACATAACGGTACACGTCGGCAAACGCCAGCTTCATGGCCTCAATCTGCAAGTGTTGCGAGTCCACACCATCCGGATCCATACCCGCGATATCAAACCTGTCCAGAATACCCAACGCAATCAACGCGGCAATGCCCTGCCCGTTGGGTGGAATCTCGTGCAGGGTATGGCCCCGGTAGTTCTTGCCAATGGGTTTAACCCACTCGGGCTGGTAAGCGGCGAAGTCTGCCGCTGTCAAACTACCACCGTTTTGAGCAGAAAAAGTCGCGACAGCATCCGCAATCTCGCCCCGGTAAAACGCTTCCCCCTTGGTCGCAGCTATCGCCCGCAGCGCTCGGGCTGCGGCTTGAAATTGAAACAGCTCACCCACGTTGGGCGCACGCCCACGCGGCAAAAAGGTTTGCGCAAAGCCGGGGAGCGACTTCAACTCATCCACCGGTGCGGCCCACTTACCCTGAACAATGGGTGGTACCAAGTAGCCACGTTCAGCAATGTCAATCGCCGGGGCGAGCAAATCAGCAAATGGCAGCTTGCCAAAGCGCTCGCTCAACGTGACCCAGGCGCTGACGGCTCCCGGCACGGTGACCGAGTCCAAACCCCGTTTGGGTGGCGTTTTGGCATCGGCACCGTACTTGGACTTGAAGTAGTCCGGCGTCCAAACGCCCGGCGCAGGGCCCGAGGCATTCAAGCCCTGCAATTGCTTGCCGTCCCACAAAATACAAAACGCGTCACTGCCCAGGCCATTGCTGACAGGTTCACAAACCGTCATCACAGCCGCCGCGGCTACAGCGGCATCCACCGCGTTGCCACCACTGTGCAGCATCTTCAACCCGGCCTGCGCCGCCAGTGGATGCGACGTAGACACGACATTGCGGGCAAACAGCGGAATGCGGGTGGATGGGTAGGGATTGTTGTAATTGAAGTTCATATTTTGAATATCCGGTGATGGAGCCTGCGCAGTGACCACCAAATACCAATCGCCACAAACGGGATGGCAGAGGCGGCCGTGGTCTCGGGGCTTAAGGGCCAGCCCATGCCGTGCGCGCCTTTGGCCAAGTAGCTGATCAAGCCCACGATGTAATAAGTGATGGCCGCCACCGACAAGCCTTCCACCGTGGACTGCAACTTCAGCTGCACGCCCTGGCGCTGGTTCATGGTGGTCAGCAAGGCCTGGCTGCTTTGCTGCTGCTCAATTTCTACCCGGGTGCGCAGCAAATTGCTGATGCGTGACACCCGTTGTGACAGGGCGTCTTGCCGACGGGTTGCCCATTCGCAAGTGCTGCGGGCCGGTGTCAGGCGTCGGTCCATAAAGTCACGAATGGTTTGCATATTGCCCAGGCGCGTCTCGTCAATATCGTCAATGCGTTTGTCCACCAATTCAAAGTAAGCTCTGCTGGCGGAAAACCGCGAGTGATTCGCCGCGTGCTGGCTCTCCACCTCACCAGCCAGCTTGGTCAGGCGATCCAATAGCTGGGGTTCATCCTCACGGGTCGCAATGCGGATGAACTGGGCCAGTTCAGCCAATTCACGCTCAGCCGAGGCCAGCACGGTGGAGGCCTCGCGCGCCGCCGGCAAACCCAGCAGCGCCGCCATGCGGTAGGTTTCAATCTCCAGCAAACGCTGCACCAGACGGCCCAGACGGCGGTGAGACAGGTTGTTGGCAAACAAAATCATGCGGGAGAAGCCATCGGCATGAATGGCAAAGTCGGTGTAGACCTCGCCCAGCCCATTGGCCACAGTGGAGGCCACCAGCGTGTCCTCACTCAGCAGGTGCTTGACCAGCGGGCTGTTGGATAACGAACCCAAGGAGGTCAGGCTGTTGAAGGCGCTGAAGGTTTTGATAGGCAGCACCCACAAATGCAGACTACTCAGGCACTGCCCGGGCAGCGCCAAGAACCAGTCTTGTGGCACCGCATCAATGGCGTGTGCCGGGTCATGTGACGTGTCACCTGCCCTGTCAACGGGCAGCGCAATCATGAACGTCCAGGTCACGAACTCGGTGTGCATTTCCCAGCGAATGCGGAACTGGCCCACCTCCATGCGGAAATGCGTGGTGTGCGCATCGGGCATGGGCAGATGATGGTCGCGCAACAGGGCCGCCACATGTTCGCGGCTGGCTTCGCGCTGGGCGGCATCACACACCATCACCACATGAGAGATGGCCAGCGGCACCTCCATCGCCTCAGGTGGGCGGGCATGGACTTCGTTGTGCAGGGCAACCCGTTGCGGATGCTGCTGCGGTCTGTTTTGAATTTGCATGCAATCCTCCTTCGGTCATTGTGACTCAGGACTACCAACGAAAACGGCACCCGAAGGTGCCGCTGAACTGTAAAACCCTGATGTCGCAATGACTTCTGAATTTACTCTTCGACAAAGGCCTCTTCACGTTTGCTTTTGACCGCAGGCAGCAACACGATGACCAACATCAGCACCGCACCCGCCAGCAAACTGGCCGACAGGCCACGGGTCACAAACACGCTCCAGTCACCACGCGACAGCAGCAGCGCGCGGCGCAGGTTTTCTTCCATCATGGGGCCCAAAATGAAGCCCAACAACAATGGAGCAGGTTCCATGCCAAGCTTGGTAAACATGTAACCGATGAAGCCGAAGCCCGCCACCATCCAGATGTCAAAGGTGTTGTTGTTGGTGGAATACACGCCAATCGCACAGAACAGCACAATGGCCGGGAACAGAAAGCGGTAAGGCACCGTCAATAGCTTGATCCACATGCCGATGAGCGGAAGGTTCAAGATGATCAACATGGCGTTGCCAATCCACATGGACGCGATCAGACCCCAGAACAACTCGGGGTTGCTGGTCATGACCTGGGGACCCGGCTGAATGTTGTGAATCGTCATGGCACCGACCATCAACGCCATCACCGCGTTGGGGGGAATGCCGAGGGTCAACAAAGGAATGAAAGAAGTTTGCGCACCGGCGTTGTTGGCCGACTCAGGGCCAGCCACACCGCGGATGTTACCTTTACCGAATGGCACTTCGCCCGGTTTCATCTTCATCTTTTTCTCAAGCGCATACGACGCAAAAGCTGCCAGCAAGGCACCACCACCAGGCAATATACCCAGAGCCGATCCCAGGAAGGTACCGCGTAATACGGCTGGGGTCATGTCTTTGAAGTCTTGCTTGGTGGGGAACAAACCGCTGACCTTGGCGGTAAACACTTCGCGATCGTCTTCCGGCACCGACAGGTTACTGATAATTTCGCCATAGCCGAACACGCCCATTGCTATGACCACAAAACCGATGCCGTCGGTCAGCTCTGGGATGTCAAAACTGAAGCGCGCCACACCTGAGTTGACGTCAGTGCCGACCAAGCCGAGCAACAGACCCAACACAAACATGGCAATGGCCTTGAGGAGTGAGCCAGAAGCCAACACCACAGCACCAAACAAGCCCAAAATCATCAGTGAAAAATATTCGGCAGGGCCGAATTTGAAGGCCAACTCAGTGAGCGGGGGCGCAAACGCCGCCAAAATCAGGGTACCCACACAGCCCGCAAAGAACGAGCCCAAACCAGCTGCTGCAAGGGCCGGCCCCGCTCGCCCATTTCGCGCCATTTGGTAGCCGTCAATACACGTCACC
>JANOLC010000250.1:0-2213 GCA_031419575.1 Burkholderiales bacterium
GGGTGGTGGTACGGGCACCGGTGCCGCACCGGTGATTGCGCGCATCGCCAAAGAAATGGGTATTTTGACGGTCGGTGTCGTGACCAAACCGTTTGAATTTGAAGGCGGCCGCCGCATGAGCAACGCCGAGGCAGGCTTAGCCGAGCTGGAAGCCAATGTGGACTCCCTGATCGTGGTGCTCAATGAGAAGCTGCTGGACGTGCTGGACGAAGACACCACGCAAGACGAGTCGTTCAAACACGCCAACGACGTGCTCAAAAACGCCGTGGGCGGCATTGCCGAAATCATCAACGTCAAGGCGCTGATGAACGTTGACTTTGAAGACGTGCGCACCGTCATGAGCGAGCCCGGCAAAGCCATGATGGGCACCGCCACTGCCAGTGGCCCAGACCGCGCCCGCATTGCCGCCGAGCAAGCCGTGGCGTGCCCGCTGCTGGAGGGCGTCGATCTGTCCGGTGCCAAAGGCGTTTTGGTGTTGATCACTGCCAGCAAGAGTTCGCTGAAACTGAGCGAATCCCGCATGGCCATGAACACCATTCGCACCCTGTCGTCGGAGGGCGCTAACGTCATCTTCGGCACTGCCTATGACGAGTCGTTTGGGGATGACATCCGCGTGACCGTGGTGGCCACGGGTCTGAGCCGTCAAAGTGCCAAAAAACCGATTTTGCAAGTGATGCCGTCACCGCAAGAGCGTGCCACGGGCACCTATGGTGTGCCGTTCACCAATGCCGTTAGCGCAAGCAGCGCAGCCGGTTTGTCGTCCGTGCCCAACGCACCCTCAATGGGTGGCGCGCAAGCCGACTACACAGGTATGAGCACCCCCGCCGTCTGGCGTGGTCGCACCTCTGCCGCCGCCAAGGTGGACGCGCTGTCCAGCAGCGGCATGGAAGACTACGACATCCCTGCGTTTTTACGTAAACAGGCTGATTAGTAAAATCAATACGTGATCAAACAAAGAACGCTCAAATCCCTGACCAGCGCCGTGGGCGTGGGGCTGCACAGCGGGCAGCGGGTCGAGCTGACCTTGCGGCCCGCGCCGCCTGACACGGGCATCGTGTTTCGCCGGGTTGATCTGGCGATGCCGGTGGACATCCCCATGCTGGCCACGTCGGTGACGGACACGCGGCTAGCCACGCGCGTGTCCAACGGGGGGGCGCGCGTGTCTACCGTTGAGCATTTGATGTCGGCCTGCGCGGGCTTGGGCGTGGACAACCTCTTTGTGGACATCACGGCCGAAGAAGTGCCCATTCTGGACGGCTCGGCCGCGTCGTTTGTGTTTTTGCTGCAAACCGCTGGCATTGAATTTCAAAACGCGCCGCGCCGCTTCATCCGCGTGTTGGAGCCGATTGAAGTCAAAGCGGGTGAGGGCGCGAACGAGCGTTGGGCGCGCCTGACCCCGTTTCATGGTTACCGCTTGAGTTTTGAGATTGACTTTGACCATCCTGCCGTGGACTCCACCGGCCAGCGTGTTGAGTTCGACATGAGCGTGCATTCCTACTCCCGCGACATCGCCCGCGCGCGCACCTTTGGCTTCACCAAAGACGTGGAAATGATGCGCGTCAATGGCCTGGCCCTGGGCAGTGGCATGGACAACGCCATCGTCATGGACGACTACAAGGTGCTGAACGCAGGCGGCCTGCGATATGACGACGAGTTCGTCAAACACAAAATTCTGGATGCGATGGGCGATATGTACATGCTGGGCAAACCCCTGCTGGCCGCCTACAGCGCGTTTCGCTCCGGCCACGAACTGAACAACCAGCTGCTGCGCAAACTGCTGCAACACACCGAAGCCTGGGACGTTGTGAGCTTCGAAGACGAGAAGCAGGCCCCCTCAGGGTTCGGTCAGTTGGCGCAGGCCTGGTAGCCCCGGTTGCCTATGTTGTTAGATGCCTGCCCTAAGTTCGCCGAAGCGCCTAGGGCGAACGGTTCACGATTCATTAATTAGGCGCACTGACATGCTTTTATTTCGCTGGCTCATCCTGCTTTTGCTGCTGGGCACCTGCGTGTCATTTGCGTTCTTCGCCGCCACGGGCGACCCGCGTTTCAAGCGCTACGGTCTGCTCACCCTGAAGTGGACACTGATCGCCGCATTCGGGTTTTTTGCGGTTCTGATTCTGGAGCGGATTGGCTGACAGTAGCGCTTGAAACGCGGGTCGCCCGTGGCGGCGAAGAACGCAAATGACACGCAGGTGCCCAGCAGCAAAAGCAGG
>JANOLC010000251.1:0-2935 GCA_031419575.1 Burkholderiales bacterium
TTGGCGAAATAACGCAGGTTGTCGACCACTTCGGCGGGCCATTCCAGCTGCGCCAGTTGAATGAACAGTGGTGGCACAGCCGTCAGGCCGGTCACTTTTTCACGAACCATTGCTTTCAACACGTCACGCGGCATCAGGTAATTGAGCAACACGACTCGCCCGCCAGTGAGAAAGGCGGTCGTGAGCTGGCTGAACCCCGCATCAAAAGACAATGGCAGCGCGGCTAACAGCGTGTCTTGAGAAGTATTGCCCAGGTAAGAGGCCACGCTTTTGGCACCCGCCACCATGTTGCGGTGTGACAGCACCACGCCTTTGGGGTGGCCTGTGCTGCCGGAGGTGTAGAGGATGGCGGCCATGTCGGTGTCGATGACCCGGTGGCCAGCGTGCGCAGGGCTTTGCAGCAAGTCCCGCCAGGTGATCTGGCACCAATTTGCCTTAGCCATGCCATGGATTGGGCCGTTATCAGTCACCACCACCTGGCAAACGTCCGGGCAATGACCCAAAACGTCCTGTAATAAGGCCAATCGCTCTGGCGATGTCACCAACATACGGACATTGCAGTCGCGCAGGATATGGGCTACCTGATCGGGCTTGAGCAGTGGGTTGACCGGCACAAATACGCACCCTGCCGCTGTCGTGCCAAAGCTGGCAATCACCGTCTCAAAACGCTTGTCGAGGTAGATGGCAACGCGGTCGCCGCGTGCGAGGCCCAGGTGCATCAGGCCGGCGGCGAACTGGGCCACCTGGCTGAACAGTTGCTCGTATTTCAAACTCTCAGCGCCCAACGTCAACGCTGTGGCGGACGATGGCCGTTGCGGACTTGGGGCAAGTAGTTCAAACAGCAATGTGGGATCAGTCATGGCAACGGCAATGGTAACTTTATTGACCTTGGCCAAAGGGGCGTGCCGATGCGGTTATTACACTGGTTAACCCGCAAAAGATCATGACCTCATTCGGCCTCTCCTCGCAGCCAGCGCCACGCATTCCAGCGCTCGATGGGTTGCGTGGCATTTCCATTGCGCTGGTTATTTTTTCTCATGTGTTGCAAACCTACGGGTGGACCCAGTCTGTCCCTTTTGCATGGCGTTTGGTACCCGGTGCTACCGGCGTGTCCGTATTTTTTGCGATCTCCGGCTACCTCATCTCCACCTTGTTACTTCGTGAACAACAAAGCTTGGGGAAAGTAAGTCTGCGGGGGTTTTATTTCCGCCGATTTTTCCGGATCGTTCCAGTTTATTTGGTTTACTTGGCCGCTGTTGCGGCGCTCACCGCGAGCGACATACTCACTGTCGAGTGGCTGCACTTCGGCTATGCGCTGATTTATTTGACCAATTACTTCCCCGTGAACTGGGCCCTTTTGCATACTTGGTCGTTGTCGGTAGAAGAGCAGTTTTATCTTCTCTACCCGGTTTTGTTCATCTGGAGCCGGCGGCCCACCCTGTTTTGGATCCTGCTGGGCACACTCTTGATTTCCATTTTGGCGAGGCTAGGGAACCAGGTTCTGGGCGTTTGGCCCATAGATGCCAACTATTCGTTTGAGGGACGCGCCGATGAGCTGGCATTTGGCTGCCTGGTCGCGCTGTTTCAGCACCATGCATCCGCAAAACAACAAGTCTTTTGGGGGCGTGCCGGTCTGACAACGGGTGCTGCTTTGATGGTCATCGCCATTGCACTGCCTCTGGGTACTTTTAGAACATTGTTCTTCAACACCTTGGTCGGTGCCGCCATCGGGCTGGTCATTCACGCATGCACCAGCCAGCCGCGTCATTGGCTGACTCGCTTGCTGGGAAATCCGGTTCTGCGGAGCCTGGGCCTGATGAGCTACTCTTTGTATCTCTGGCAGCAAATTTGGCTTGCCAAAGAACTCAAATTGTCATTGCCCGCCGCCTTGACAGGCGCGCTTTTATGCGGCGCTTTGTCCTATTGGTTTGTTGAGAAAACATTCTTGCGCCTGCGACACAAGGTTGAAGGCGGCGACACCCGGCTTTTTAAGAGCCGTTGAGTAGCTGTTGACTTGCCAGAGATTCCAGCGTCTCAGCCAGTAACTTGGCACGCGATCGTCGAGAAGCGTTACGAACCGAATCAGCCAACGGCAAGGGTGAGTTGCCGTTTAGGACATCATGAACGAAGCTGATAACGCATGCCTCAATCTCAGCCACCGAGTCAAGACGTGCCACCGACGTAACGCCCGCGTTTCGCAAAGCCTGAGCGGTATCGCCGTCTGGGTCGGTTAAACCCAAAATAGGTCGCCCCGCTCGCAAGTACTCGTACAGCTTGGCCGGAATTTGCGCGTTGCAGTTGGCCGCCTGCATGACCAACAAAGCATCGGCCTGCAACATTTCAGCCAAAGCATCGCGGTAGGGAATGGGCGGGCGCACCTCAATGACATCTTGCAAACCATGTTGGGCCGCCAACGCTTGCAGCAATTCATCATGCACTGCGGCTCGGAAACGCACTTTTAACGTGTCGCGTTGCAACTTGCCGTGTTGAAGCACATTGGCAAGTGCCTCAAAAAACTGAGTCGGGTCGCGCTCCGAAGGGTAAACAATGCCACTGTGTAACAGCGTCACCTTGCCAGGGTTTAACCTAGCTCGTGTTGCTGTGGCACCCGTCAAAGGCGCAACCGCCGCAAAAGCTTCTTCGTCGTAACCGTTTTCAATCACACTCATTCGCCCGGCCGCTTCAGGATAAGTGGCTTGGTAGGTGCGGGCCGCGCCTGGGGTCGTGAACACGCAACGTGCCGCCTGCTGCATCGCGCGCGCCTCAACTTGCTTAAAGCTTTGCCAAACTGCCGGATCTGTGGGGTAGTCGTCCTGTGCCATCGGGTCTCGAAAATCAGCCACCCAAGGCAAACCACTGCGCCTTTGTAGCTCAGCGCCAATTTTGTGGGCCGTGGCTATCGGGTAGGTTGACCAGATCACATCGGGCTTGAACT
>JANOLC010000252.1:0-3442 GCA_031419575.1 Burkholderiales bacterium
CATCGCTGTGGGGCACGTCTTCTGCCCGGAAGCCGTGCGCGTAGTTTTCAGCAATGAAGCCCGTATTGAAGTCACCCGCCACAAACTTGGGGTGCGCCAGCAAAGCCGCCTGAAACGGGATGTTGCTCGACACACCGCGAATCACAAAACCATTCAGCGCTTCGCGCATCTTGGCAATAGCCTCCAGCCGGTCTTTTCCGTGCACGATCAGCTTGCCAATCATCGAGTCGTAAAACATGGGGATATCGCCACCATCCTGCACACCCGTGTCCACCCGCACGCCAAACCACTGGCTCACGTCCGACGCAAACATCGTCTCTTTGGGCGGCTGAAAATGCACCAAACGCCCGGTGCTTGGCAGGAAGTTACGGAAAGGGTCTTCAGCATTGATACGGCACTCCATCGCCCAGCCGTCGCGCTTGACCTCGGATTGCGTCAGGGGCAGTTTTTCGCCTGCGGCCACTCGAATCATCAGCTCCACCAGATCCAGGCCGGTGATGCATTCGGTCACCGGGTGTTCCACCTGCAAACGCGTGTTCATCTCCAAAAAGTAGAAGCTCTGGTCTTTGCCGACCACAAATTCCACCGTACCAGCGCTCTGGTAATCCACCGCCTTGGCCAATTGCACCGCCTGCTCGCCCATCGCCTTGCGTGTGGCATCACTAATGAAGGGCGACGGAGCCTCTTCAATCACCTTCTGGTGGCGCCGCTGGATGGAGCATTCGCGTTCGTTCAAATAAATCACATTGCCATGACTGTCGCCGATCAGCTGGATTTCGATGTGACGGGGCTCTTCCACAAACTTTTCGATGAACACGCGGTCATCACCAAAGCTGTTGCGCGCCTCGTTGCGGCAGCTGGTGAAGCCCTCAAACGCGTCCTTGTCGTTGAAGGCCACGCGCAAGCCCTTGCCACCGCCGCCCGCCGATGCCTTGATCATCACGGGGTAGCCAATGCCCTTGGCAATTCCAACCGCCTTTTCAGGTGTTTCAATCGCGTCGTTCACGCCGGGGATGCAGTTAACCCCCGCCGCACCCGCCAGCTTCTTGGATTCAATCTTGTCGCCCATCGCCGCAATCGAATAATGCTTGGGGCCGATGAAGATGATGCCCTCTTCCTCCACCCGTTTCGCAAATCCCGCGTTCTCACTCAAAAACCCATAGCCGGGGTGCACTGCTTGAGCACCCGTTTGTTTGCAGGCGGCAATAATTTTGTCGACCAGCAGGTAACTTTCACGGCTAGGTGCCGGGCCAATGTTGACGGACTCATCCGCCAGCTGAACGTGGCGAGCATCCTTGTCAGCATCGGAATAAACCGCCACCGTCTTGATGCCCATCTTGCGGGCAGTAAGAATCACGCGGCAAGCGATTTCGCCACGGATGGCGATCAGGATTTTGGTGAACATATTGAACTTTCTTGGTATCTTGATATCATCGACTCATGCTAAATATTCAAACAACCCCACCCAGACAGGTGCTGCTCCGCCTACCGGATGACGTGGCGGCCAAGCTGGCGCGGGCGGTACCGCCGCGCCAGCGCAACCAATTTTTAGTCAATTTGGTACGCCAGGAGTTGGAAAAAGAGGATGCCGAGCTTGTCGCAGCCTGCGAAGCCATGAACGCCATTGAAGCCGCGCACCCCGAACTCCTGGTTGAAACCCAGGAGTGGCTTGATGCAGATTTGAGCGGGCCGGTCGACGATTGGGACCCCGACTTTGACCGTGAAACGTTTGAGCGCGAATTTGCCATTGCACAAGCGAAGTTGGCTGTGAGCCAATCAGCCATCAAGCCGCGCAAATGAGCCCCCCGATTCAACGCGGCCAAGTTTACTGGGTGGTGCTGGATCCGGTGCGTGGCTCCGAGATGTCCAAAACCCGCCCCTGCGTCATCCTGTCGGCAAACGAAATCAACCGCAGGCGTAACACCGTCGTGATTGTGCCGCTCACGAGCACTTCCGAACCCGTGCATTTCCCGCTGGTGATTGACGTCCCATCGGCGGGACTCGGATCGAAGGCGCGATCCGAGCAAATCCGCAACGTCGATAAAAGCCGACTGACAAGCCTGATCGGCCAAATCAGTGATTCTGATCTCAACGACATTACAAACGGCGTGGCCAAGGTGCTGAACATCAGGCGCTAACAGTGAAGAGGACATAAGTAGCAACGGTCACTCAGCAGGTCAAAGTGGAATATTCCCGTGCTTGCGCCACGGGTTTTCAAGCTTCTTGTCGCGCAGCATCACCAGAGACCGGCAAATGCGCTTGCGCGTCTCGTGGGGAAGGATCACATCGTCAATAAAGCCACGCGCCCCCGCCACAAATGGGTTGGCAAAACGGGCTTTGTACTCGGCTTCTTTGGCCGCCAGTTTCACGGGGTCACCCTTGTCTTCGCGGAAGATGATCTCCACAGCACCCTTGGCCCCCATCACCGCAATCTCGGCATTGGGCCAGGCAAAGTTGACGTCGCCACGCAGATGCTTGGAGCTCATCACGTCATACGCGCCACCGTAGGCTTTGCGGGTGATGATGGTGATTTTTGGTACGGTGCACTCGGCGTATGCATAGAGCAACTTGGCACCGTGTTTGATGATGCCGCCGTACTCTTGGCTGGTGCCCGGCATGAAACCCGGCACATCGACAAAGGTGATGACGGGGATGTTGAACGCATCGCAAAAACGCACAAAGCGCGCGGCCTTGATGCTGCTCTTGATGTCCAGGCAACCGGCCAGCACCAGCGGCTGGTTCGCCACGATGCCCACAGTCTGCCCTTCCATGCGGCCAAAGCCGATCAGGATATTTTTGGCGTATTCGGGTTGCAGCTCAAAGAAGTCGCCATCGTCCAGCGTCTTGACGATGAGCTCTTTCATATCGTAGGGCTTGTTGGCGTTGTCAGGCACCAGCGTGTCCAGCGAGAAGTCCATGCGGTCGGCCGGGTCACCACCGCGACGCACCGGGGCCTTCTCGCGGTTGTTAAGCGGCAGGTAGTTATAGAGGCGGCGCAGCATCAGCAGCGCCTCTACATCGTTCTCAAACGCCAGGTCGGCCACGCCGCTCTTGGTGGTGTGGCTGATGGCACCGCCCAGCTCTTCGGCGGTCACGTCTTCGTGGGTGACAGTTTTCACCACTTCAGGGCCAGTCACAAACATGTAGGAGCTGTCTTTCACCATGAAGATGAAATCTGTCATCGCCGGCGAGTACACCGCACCACCCGCGCACGGCCCCATGATCATGCTGATTTGCGGCACCACACCGCTGGCCATCACGTTGCGCTGGAACACATCCGCATAGCCTCCCAGACTGGCCACCCCCTCCTGAATGCGCGCACCGCCTGAGTCGTTGAGGCCAATCACCGGCGCGCCAACCTTCATGGCCTGGTCCATCACCTTGCAGATTTTTTCGGCGTGGGCTTCAGACAATGCCCCCCCGAACACCGTGAAGTCCTGGC
>JANOLC010000253.1:0-8229 GCA_031419575.1 Burkholderiales bacterium
TTGGTCAGCGCAAAGCTGAAGCCTCCCATCAGCGCCAGCCAGTCCGCCAGGCTTTCCGGTACGGGCCAGGCCGCACCTGGGGTTTTGAGCACAATCACCACGCCGGTCAAGGCCAGTGCCAGCCGCAATAGCGACGCGGTAGATGGTTTCTCACCCAACAACGGCCAGGCCAGTAGCACCACCCAGCCGGGCATCAGGTAAAACAGCAAAACCACGCGGACCACATCGCCCACCGTAACGGCCCAGTTAAAGCCCACGTTGGTCAAGCCTGACGACAACACCAGCAGCCACAGCAAGGGCGTGGCCAAGAGAATGCGCCACGCGCCGGGCCTGAAAACCGTGACGCACACCAGCGCAAACACATAGATGATGGCGGTGGCCCACAGGGGGTGCAGCCCCTGACTTTGCAGCGCGCGAAACGGCCACCAAGAAACCCCCCAGACCAGGGCGTTGAGGCTTAGTGCAATGGCGGGCAGTGCCGAGCTTTTGTAGGCGCTCAATTAACTGTGCAAGTTGTCGTTGCGGGCGATGTCCAGCAGATGCTCAACCTCAGCCTTGTGATTGATGCAATTGCGCTGGTGCCAGCGGTGGATCAGCCACATGGTGCCCGCCACTACAAGCCCAAACGCGGCGATTGCACCAAAGGGTGACAAGCCCATGCCGGCCGACAGGCTGTAGGCGGTGCCCAGCACCAGAATCGACAAGTTCTCATTGAAATTCTGCACGGCGATGGAGCGGCCCGCGCCCATCAGGTTGTGGCCCCGGTGTTGCAGCAGCGCATTCATGGGCACCACCATAAAACCACCCAGTGCACCCAGCAAAATCAGAAACGGTGCGGCCACCCAAACGTTGTCAATGAAGATCAGCGCGATGATCAAAAACCCCATGCCACTGCCCATGAGTATCACCCGGGGGCCGTCCTCCAGCTTCATGCGCATGGAGGCGATCACCGCGCCCACCGCCATTCCAATGGCTACCACGCCTTGCAGGGCGGACGCCTGCGTCACGGTGTAACCCAGTGCAACGGCGGCCCAGGTCAGCACAATGGTTTTCAGATTGCCGGCCGCGCCCCAGATCAGCGTGGTGGACGCCAGCGAGATTTGCCCCAGCTTGTCGCGCCACAGCCGTGTGTTGCAGGCCCAGAAGTCGGGCAACAAAATCCGCAAGCGCTTGGGCATGGGCCGCATCTCCACGCCTGTGTCGGGAATGTGGGTATTGAACAGTGCGGCCAGCAGGTACACCAGAATCAACACCGCGATGGCGGCCTCAGGCGGAGTGTCAATGCCAAAGTCAATGATGGGGATGTCAATCGACAGCAGCGCGTTGCTGACTACTTTGCCCACCAGTTGCCCACCCAACAAAACACCCAGAATGATGGAGCCAATCGTCAGGCCTTCGATCCAGCCATTGGCCTTGACCAGCTGGGAGGAGGGCAGTAGCTCAGTCAAGATGCCGTACTTCGCCGGTGAATACGAGGCCGCGCCCAAACCCACAATGGCGTAGGCCAGCAGCGGGTGGGTGCCAAACAGCATCAGCAGGCAGCCGGTGATCTTGATGAAGTTGCTAAGCAACATCACTTTACCCTTGGGCATGGAGTCTGCAAAGGCCCCGACAAACGGCGCCAGGATCACATAGAACAAGGCAAACATTGGCACCAGCGCCGCCTGTTGCCAGGCCGGTGCGTCGCTGGTTCTAAGTAACTGAATGGCCGCAACAAACAGCGCATTGTCAGCCAGCGAGCTGAAAAACTGCGCTGACATGATGGTGAAAAATCCGCGTTTCATGGATGGCTGGTTGGCATCAGTCTGGCTGATGGTTGATTGTTGGTAACGGCTCCGTAACGACTGGCAGGTTATAGCACGGCAGGCAGTGTCAAAATTGTGTCATGCCCCGCCCCATACAAGCCACCATCCATACTGCTGCGCTGCGCCACAACCTGGCCCGTGCCAGTGCCAGCACCCCCGATGCCCGAGTCTGGGCCGTCGTCAAAGCCAACGCCTACGGCCACGGCATTGAGCGCGTGTTTGACGGGCTGCGTGCCGCTGACGGTTTTGCCCTGCTGGACCTGGAAGAAGCCCGGCGCGTGCGCACTTTGGGCTGGCGTGGCCCTATCCTGTTGCTCGAAGGCGTTTTCGAGCAACGTGACCTTGAGCTGTGCTCCCGCTTAGATTTGTGGCACACGGTGCACTGCGAGGAGCAGATCGACATGCTGGCCACCCACAAGACCAATGTGCCGCAGCGTGTGTTCCTCAAGATGAACTCGGGTATGAACCGCCTGGGTTTCACGCCGCAGCGGTACCGCGCCGCGTGGACGCGCCTGAACGCCCTGCCGCAGGTGGACGAGATCACGCTGATGACGCACTTCAGCGATGCCGACGGCCCCAAAGGCATCGCCGAGCCACTGGCCGTCTTTGCCGCCGCTACGCAAGACCTGCCCGGCGAGCGCTCGGTCAGCAACAGCGCCGCCACCTTGCGGTTTCCCCACACGCCGACCGACTGGGTGCGCCCCGGCATCGTCCTTTACGGCAGCGCGCCGGACTTCCCCGAGCACAACATCGCCCATTGGGGTTTGCTGCCCAGCATGACGCTTGCTAGCAAAATAATAGCTATCCAGGACCTATTGACGGGGACTTGCGTGGGATATGGCTCCAGTTTCCGGGCGGAAGCGCCCCTGCGCATCGGTGTCGTGGCCTGCGGTTACGCCGACGGCTACCCGCGCCACTGCAGCACCGGCACCCCTGTGCTGGTGAATGGCGTGCGCACCCGAATGGTGGGGCGCGTCAGCATGGACATGATCACCGTGGATTTGACGCCGGTGCCTCAAGCCCGGATCGGTAGCGAGGTCACCCTGTGGGGCAATGCGTCCAACGGTGCGGTGTTGCCGATTGACGAGGTGGCGCACGCGGGCGGCACCGTGGGTTATGAGCTGATGTGCGCGCTGGCGCAGCGGGTACCGGTGGTGGTGTCAAATGAGTTGTAACGCGTGTAGGCCAGTTCGCTGCGCAAGGCGTTGAATCACAGTGCAGCAGGCTTGCCCCACACAAAACCATTCCCTCATGCAAAAGTCTTTCTCCCTCCCCTTGAGTTTGCCGGGTGTCTTGTGCCTGCTGCTGGCGCTTGCCAGTTGTGCAACCCCGGATGCCACACAGCGCGACAAAAACATCAGCTCTGCAACCGTGCCAGGCGCGCCACTTTCTGCCCCGGACGCCTACCCATGGCTCAACCGCGTGACCTGGGGTGCTACAGCGTCGCTGGTTGAAACACAGAGTCGTCAGGGGCGGGATGCCTATCTGGCGCAGCAACTCCGCCCCAAGCCAGCGCAGTTACCCGATGCGGTCACCCGCCAGATCCAGGCGCTGACCATCACTCAGCGCCCTTTTGTCGCGCTGGTGCAAGACTTGGAGCAACGGCGCAAAGACGCCGAAGCATTGAAAAATGACGACGAGAAAAAGGCGGCCCAGCAAAGCTACCAGCAGGAGCTGAACCGTCTGAGCCGCGAGGCCGCCACGCGCCATGTCTTGCGGGCGCTGTATTCGCCCAACCAGATGCAGGAGCAGATGACCTGGTTCTGGATGAACCACTTCAGCGTCTTCCAGTACAAGAGCAACCTGCGCGTGATGCTGGGCGACTACGAAGACACCGCGATTCGCCCGCATGCGCTGGGCAAATTCCGTGACCTGCTGGCTGCCGTGGTCTACCACCCTGTCATGTTGCGGTATCTGGACAACGAGCAGAACGCTGCGGGCCGCATCAACGAGAACTTTGCGCGCGAACTGATGGAGCTGCACACCTTGGGGGTGGACGGCGGCTATGGCCAGAAGGATGTGCAAGAGCTGGCGCGGGTGCTCACCGGCGTGGGCATCAACCTCATGCCGGGCAACCCCAACGTGAAGGCTGACTTGAAAAGCTATTACGTCCGGCGTGGCATCTTTGAGTTCAACCCCGCCCGGCATGACTTTGCCGACAAACAGTTGCTGGGCCAACCCATCCGTGCCAAAGGCCTGGCTGAGGTGGACGAAGCCCTGGACCGCCTGACGCGTCACCCGGCCACGGCCCGGTTCATCAGCCGCAAGCTAGCCCAATACTGGCTGGCCGATGAGCCCGCCGCGCCGCTGGTAGAACGCATGGGCCAGACCTTTCAGCGCACCGATGGCGACATTGCCGAGACCCTGAAAACCCTGCTGACCTCGCCCGAGTTTGCGCAGGGTGCCGGGGGCAAGTTCAAGGACCCGATGCGTTACGTGATCTCTGCCGTGCGCATGGCGTATGACGACAAACCCATCCTCAATACCGGCCCCATCCTGAACTGGCTCAACCGCATGGGTGAGCCCCTGTATGGACGGCAAACGCCAGATGGTTATCCGATGACCGAGTCCGCCTGGACCAGCTCCGGTCAGATGGCCACGCGGTTTGAAATTGCCAAGGCCATTGGCTCGGGCAATGCCGGGCTGTTCAAGTCCGAGGGGCCGCAACCGGTGGAGCGGCCCGCGTTTCCGCAATTGGCCAATGCGCTGTATTACCAGTCGCTTAGCAAGACCCTGAGCGCGGACACACGCAAGGCACTGGATCAAGCCGCATCCGCAGCGGAGTGGAACAGCTTCTTGTTGTCATCTCCCGAGATGATGACCCGCTGAATTGCCCAGCACCACACAAGCCAAGGGGATCAAATGAACCGTCGTCATTTCGCCAAACTCATGGGTAGTGCAAGCCTTGGCTTGGCAGGCGGCCAGCTCTTCGCCGCCGGTGCCAGCCAGCCCCGCTTGCTGGTCGTCTTCTTGCGTGGCGGGTACGACGCAGCCAATTTGCTGGTGCCCGTGAGCAGCAGCTTCTATTACGAGTCCCGGCCCGACATCGCCATCCCCCGGCCTTCCAGCGAGCTGACTTCGGCCTTGGCGCTGAACAGCGACTGGGGCTTGCACCCGGCCCTGCGTGACACGGTGTATCCGCTGTTTCAAAATGGCGAGGCCGCATTCATCCCGTTTGCCGGCACGCCCGACACCTCGCGCAGCCACTTTGAGACGCAGGACGGCATTGAGCTGGGCCAGCCACTGGACCAAAGTAAAAACTACCGCTCGGGTTTTCTGAACCGGCTGGCCGCCATCGTGAGCGGCGCCGACCCCATGTCATTCACTGACCAGCTGCCGCTGGCGTTCCAGGGCACAGTGCGCGTGCCCAACACCACGCTCAAGTCGATCGCCAAGCCCTCGGTGGATGCGCGCCAGAGCAAGATCATCGCTTCCATGTACCAGGGCACAGGCCTGGCCGCTACCGTGAAGGATGGCTTCACCGTGCGTGACGAGGTCATGCGTGAAATGACCTACGAGATGGATGCTGCTAACCGCAATGCCATCTCGGCTAAAGGTTTTGAGCTGGAAGCACGGCGCATCGCCAAACTCATGAAAGAACGCTACAGCATTGGGTTTGTGGATGTGGGCGGCTGGGACACCCACGTCAACCAGGGCGGTGCCAGCGGCTATCTGGCCGGGCGGCTGGACGAGCTGGGTCACGGCCTGGCGGCGTATGCCCAGGAGATGGGGCCGCAGTGGCGCAGCACCACGGTGGTGGTGGTGAGCGAGTTTGGCCGCACCTTCCGCCAGAACGGTAATCGCGGCACGGATCACGGTCACGGGTCCGTCTATTGGGTGCTGGGCGGCGGTCTGAAAGGCGGCAGGGTGCTGGGCGATCAGGTGAAAGTGGATGCCGCCAACCTGTTTCAGAACCGCGACTTCCAGGTGCTGAACGACTACCGCGCTGTGCTGGCGGGCTTGTTTGTGCGCCAGTATGGGCTGAGTACGGTGCAGGTGGAGCAGGTGTTTTCGGGAGTGAAGGCCAAGGACTTGGGGTTGCTGTGAGGACGACGGGTCATGGCCCTTGCCGCGTCCGCTCCAGCTTGTTTAGGTCAAACCCCTGTACCTTCAGGCGTGCCAATAACGCACCATAGGCCTCTGCACTCACCTGGGGCGTGCGGGCCAATACCCACAAAAACTCCCGGTTGGGCTCGCTCACCGCCACCAACTGATAGCGCTCATCCAGGTCAATCACCCAGTAGTTGCCCCACACCATAGGCAGCCACGACAACCAATCCGGGGCAAACCTTACCTGCAATTTGGGTGAGGCGGCCGCACCTGTCTGCCGGGCTTCACCCACCGCCTCATCAAGCTCGCCGTTGTCCTTGCGGCAGCGGTTGGTGACCTGCACCGCCCCGGCGGGCAGAAGCTGGTACTGCGCTTGCGTGTCGGCCACACATTTTTTTTGAAATTTGTTGGGGTACTTGGCAATCTCAAACCAGGTGCCCATGTAGCGGGGCACATCCAAAGACGTGATGGTGGCCAGCGGGGTGGGTGTGGGTGCCACCGTCTGCGCGTTGGCAGTTGGCCATGTTATGCATGCAAGACTGGCCATGCACGTCAGAAATGCGGCTTGCGAATTTTTCATCTTTATCATCCTGTTTGAGAAGCTCGTCGTGCAAGCCCGTTTACATTTGAATCGCTTGCCCTGAGCGCGACTCCCCCGGCAGCGCCAACACCTGCGCCTGCAATTTCGCATTTTCCGATTCCAGCTCCGCGGGCCCGTCGAGGTCAGCGAGTCGATACAGGCAGGCCGCGTAGTGTCGGCACCAATAGAATCAGGCACGATACAGCTTTCGGCGGTACAAGGGGAAACGCATGAAGTTAATCAATATCTGGGCCATGCTGATTGGGCTGCTCTTCGCGTGCAATGTTCAAGCGGTCGGCTACACCGCCAGCATCACCACGGCCTACCCTGCGTTGACCATCAGCACCAGCGCGCCTCAGGTTGCTTGGACCAGTGGCGGTGCCTACGTCACTTGTGATGACTGTGTGTCGAACGTGATGCCCATCGGTTTTACCTTTACCTTTGCGGGCACCACCTACAACAACTGGAGCATGTCCACCAACGGCGTGATCTTCTTTGAGACGGTCAGTACGGGCAACAGCACCGGTAGCACCAGTTATACCCCGTCTAACTTGCCGTCCACGGGCTTGGGCAGTCCCGCCAAAGCCGCGCTGATGCCATTTTGGGCTGACCTGCAACACAACGCCAGTGCCGCCGGTGCCAACAATGTCGGTCAGCCTGCCAACGCCAGCTTCTACCAGTACCAGGTGCTAACCCAACCATCGGGTACGCAGGTACTGGTTGTGCAACTCAAAAACGTGAATTTCTGGAACTCGGGTGGCGTGTATGTGAACATGCAGATTCAGCTGTGGTCCACGGGTCAAATCGTTTACACCTACGGTAGCATGCAAGCGACCACTGCCGCTTTGCGTATCGGCTTGCAGTCTGCCGGGGGCACGTATTGCCATACATTGGCCACCAACCAGACCACTGCGCTGAGCAACCAGTCGTTTGTGTACCTGTGGGACTCTGCTGCTGCGGCCTGTGCCCCACAGACCGTGGTGAACCATTATGAGATTCGCCATGATGGTATTGCGACGCTGTGTGCGGAGCCGGTCACCATCCTTGCGTGTACGTCGGCAACATCGCCATGCCCTGCGGCGAACATCATGAGTTCGACTTCATCGCCTGCGTTGATCTCGCCCATCACCGCGCAACTTGTTGTGACCGGCACTGGCGTGACCAACGTCACACAGAGCCCACCGAGCGTCAATATTCAACCGCTAGATCCCCTACAGAAAGTCAATCTCACCTGGGCTTCTGGAAGCGTCGGCACGGCTACCTTGGGTATCAGTGCGAGTGTGGCAGCCACGGGGGCTTTGAAATGTACCAGTGCCGATGGCACGGCCAGCAGTACCTGCATCGTGGCGGTAATCAACCTGGCTTGCCTTGCGCCGCCGCATCACTTTGAGGTTCAAGGGCCTGCTGGCGGCACCACTTGCGCCAACAGCACCTTCACTATCAAGGCATGGGCAGACGCTGCGCAAACGATCGCCTACACCGCTGCGACGGCTACCGGCACGCTGACCACGTCTGGCAACCCCGCGTCAATTCCGAGTCTGGGTGCTTTCACCATTCCCGCTGGCAGCAGTACGGTGAATATCACCCCCATTAGCTTTCCAGCGGCCGGAACAACCACCTTCACTACCACCGCCACGCCGGCATTGGCCGGATCGACTACCTGTAATTTTGGGGGCTCCACCTCCTGTGCTTTTGTGGTGGGGAGCTGTGTGGGCGACTTCAATTGTGTCGAATCCACGACTGGTGGCGCTTCTGCGGCTGACGCCAACTCCAGTACGGGCCGCCTGTATACCA
>JANOLC010000254.1:0-2634 GCA_031419575.1 Burkholderiales bacterium
GCCTGACGCTGGCACCAGCTTGCCAAACACCATAAATCCCGCCTTCAGGGCCAGCCCATGCAGCAGGTAGTAGGAGTAGCTCATATTGCCCAGCCAGCGCATGGATGTCCAAGAAAACGCCTTGGCTAGCCAGCCTGATGCATTGCGGAAGCAAGCAAGACAGAGTACAAAAAAAGCTCCAAAAAGCACCATGATTTTGAACATGTAGCCGCTCGCCCCGGGCAACGGCAGCAGCATGGCTGCGCCGAAGACGGTGATCACGCGTGCCAGGCAGGAGTCAATGCCGCTTCGCATGTCCAGGGGCTGGGTGGCGAGCCACACGGCATCAATTCTGATCATGCCAGCACCTCGCGTAGCCATTGGGCGCATTGGCTGGATGCTTGTAGGGGCCAATGGATTTACACCACGCGGGCTCCGTGCTGGAGTTCGATACGGATGTCGCTTGAGAGCGTGTTGGATGCTGGTGACACGGGGTCAATTCGCACGGGTACGAACCCTGGGTTGCCATGGGCTGGTGCCAACGCTGTGGAGGTCTTTGATTGCCGAGAGTCGCTGCGCGGTGAAGACTCAGCCACCCAGCGACGAACCAAGTTGGCATTCAGACCGTTGGCCAATGCGATTGCCGCCGTTGAGACGCCTGGCGCAAGACAGGCTGCGATGACTTGGCGTTTGAACTCATTGCTGTACCGACCGAGCCTTCGACCTGACTGCGGCATTTGAATTTCTGAAGTGTGCATGTGTCCACCTGTGTTGAAGTGGACACGATGCTCCTAAGAATTACGCATGCCAGCAAGATGACTTCGCCACCCGCTTGCAGTAATTTTAATAGAACCAGTTGTTGATTTATTATGCCTTGCGTTGTTGAAGCGACGAATGGCGGCCTGGTCTAATGCAAAAAGCTACCGAGTAGTCGCTAAAACGAGGCAATTTTGAAAACAACGGCTCAATAAGTCACTTGGTAATTAGTTGGGTACCTAGACACTCCTTCAGTTCTGTATTTTTGAAAATGAAGTCATCCATCAAAATATTACTGTTTTCAACCCTATACCCAAGCTCGGTTCGGCCTATTCACGGTATTTTTGTTGAAACTCGTTTGCGCGAACTGCTCAAAACCGGACAAGTGCAAGCCATGGTGATTGCGCCTGTACCTTGGTTCCCTTTCAAAGGCGAGCGCTTTGGCGATTACGGCCTGTTCGCTGCCACACCCATTTTTGAGCATCGCAACGGGTTGGACGTGCATCATCCGCGATATTTTTTACCACCCAAGGTGGGCATGAACATCGCTCCGCACACGATGGCCAGGGTCGCTATGCCCACCATCAAAAAACTCATTCAAGATGGCTTTGATTTTGACCTGATCGATGCCCACTACTACTACCCCGACGGCGTAGCCGCTGCCATCATTGCCCGTCAGCTTGGCAAACCATTTGTGGTGACTGCCCGTGGCACCGACCTCAACCTGATCCCTGAATACGCGTACCCGCGCCGACTTATTCTTGAAACGGCTCAAGCGGCAAACGCGTCTATTGGTGTGTGCAAAGCACTCATGGACAGCTTGCAAACACTGGGCGCAGAGCCTGCCAAGCTTCACACCCTGCGCAACGGTGTTGACCTAGAGCGATTCGTACCCGAGGCGCGTGATACCGCCCGTCAAAAGCTTGGGCTACCACCTGGCGGCAAGCTGTTGCTTAGCGTGGGCCACCTCATCGAGCGCAAAGGTCACCACATCGCTATCGAAGCGTTGCCGCTGTTGCCGCCTGATGTGCGCCTGCTCATCGCTGGTGGCGGTCCGGACCATGCCGCGCTGCAAAAACAGGCCGAAAAACTGGGTGTTTCAGCACGGGTGCAGTTTGTCGGCGTGGTGCCGCAGACCGAGCTTAAGTGGTGGTACAGCGCGGCTGATGCGTTGGCGCTGTGTTCCAGCCGCGAAGGCTGGGCCAACGTGCTGCTTGAGGCCATGGCCTGCGGCACACCGGTTATCGCGACCAACATATGGGGCACGCCCGAGGTTGTAAGCACACCTGATGCCGGTGTGCTGATGGATTCGCGGTCCGGCCAAGGCTTAGCCGCCGCTTGGGGCAAGCTGTTTGCCGCCTACCCTACCCGTGAGGCCACACGGGCCCATGCGGAGACTTTTTCATGGGATGAGACCACGCAAAGGCAACTCGATTTGTTTGAGCATTGCAAGTCGCGCTAAAGACGGTCATTGCGTCAGCAGCTGTCATTGCAGCACCGGATCAAGTCCGGCGTTTCAACATCCGCAATCCATGCCCCCAAATTCCCTCAAGTCCCCGTTGCCCCCCGAGCGCATTGCCGTCATTCCCAACGGCATCAACCAAGTCCATTTTGCAACTGCGCCCACCCCGCAAGAAGCCAAAGCCCGCATGGGCCTGCAAGGCAAACTGGCGCTCGGCTTTACCGGCTTTGTGCGCGACTGGCATGGCGTTGACCGCGTCATCACCTGGATGGCCAGCCGAGAAGCCCCCGCCAACACCCACTTGCTGGTGGTGGGCGACGGCCCCGTGCGCGCCGAGTTGGAAGCCCTGGCCGAATCATTGGGCCTTGGCCAACGCGTGGCATTCACCGGGGTGATAGACCGCCACCGCGTGCCAGAGCACGTTGCTGCGTTTGATG
>JANOLC010000255.1:0-5864 GCA_031419575.1 Burkholderiales bacterium
CTCAGACACGTCAAGCCGCTCTGCCAAAAACGCCGCCGTGGTGAGGCGTCGGCCCCGGATAAGCTGGACGATGTGAAACAGGCGGTCGGCACGGCGCATGAAGGTTTGATGTGTCCGCGCCGATTGAATATTGAGCCACCCTGCCGATCCAATATTGAGCCAGGGCGGGTTGCTGGTTTTTAAACCAGCAACGGTGGATAAGTGTACTCAATGGCTGGTTTTGCTTGGGTCTCCTTGTCTTTGCTTGCGAGCAGGGGGAATGCAGCGAAGGGCGTAGCCCGTAGCGTAATTCCCCCTGCTCGCACGCCCTCAGAATTGCGCCTCCTGTGCGTCGGGTGCCCCGGTGGCGGTTACTGCCTTCGCGCCTTTGCGCTCACCCTCTCGTGCCTTGATGCGCGTCTTGGCAGCGGTGGTGCTGTGCCTGAACCGAAAGGACTCATTGCCGGTCTCCACGATGTGGCAGTGATGGGTGAGCCGGTCAAGCAGGGCTGTGGTCATCTTGGCATCCCCAAACACCGCCGACCATTCCGAGAAGCTCAGGTTAGTGGTGATCACCACACTGGTGTGCTCGTACAGCTTGGAGAGCAGGTGAAACAGCAAGGCACCACCGGCCTGGCTGAAGGGCAAATACCCCAACTCGTCCAGAATCACCAGATCCAGTCGCATCAGCGCCAGCGCAATACGCCCAGCCTTGCCTTCGCGCTTCTCTTTCTCCAATTCAGTGACCAGATCGACCGTGGAATGAAAACGTACCCGTTTGCCCTTGGCCGCAATGCCAGCCACCCCGATGGCCGTGGCCAGATGTGTCTTGCCGCTGCCAGGGCCACCAATGAGCACCACGTTTTGCGCCGAGTCGCTGAAGTCCAGGATACTCAATTGCCTGACCAACTTCTCGTCCACCTTGGTGCCTGCAAAGTCAAAGCCTGCCAGATCACGGTGCAGCGGGAACCTGGCCGCTTTCATCTGGTGGCGCACTGAAGCCATGGCACGTTGGGTGTGTTCGGCTTGCAGCAAATGACTGACCAGCCATTCGCCCGTTTGCACCCTAGCGTGCGTTTGCTGGCCTTCCTGTGCCCTCAATTCATTCCGGGCCCCGGCCATGCCGTGCAGGCGCAACTCTTTGAAATCCTTGGCGATGTCACGCTGCATGATTCACCTCCACCATGGCATCAGAATCCTGGCTGGCATCTGTCATGCCGCGCAGACTGTCGTAGCGGCCTGTGTTGGCCACTGGCACTTCGTTGAGTTGCAAGTTGCTTTGAACAGATTCAGGCGTGGGAGCCTCATTCAGGCGGGCCAGTACGTTGCGCACATGTTCGCAGCTGAGTACGCCAGACTCAATCACCAGTTCCACCGCCACCAGCACCGCTTCCAAGCCGTGGCCCGATACGCAGTTAAGCACCTGCGCCATGGTTTTATCGCCGCCGTCGTGGCGCAGCAGCCCTTGGCGCAGACGCAAGAGCGGCGCGGGTACAGCCGGGTACACACGCGTTGGCCCGCCAGCTCACACGGCACCGAATAACGATTGCGCGCTACGACCACCAAGCAGGTGCTAGACACTTTGGCTGAGCGCTCAACGTAGCCATCAAACGCGCTGGGCATGGGCATCAGCTCGCCACGCTCTTGCTCCAGCATTTCCAGCACACTGAACTGCTTGTATTCGGGGTGGCGTATCTCGCCCCATAGGGCGCGGCAGCGGGTATCGAGCCAGACGTTGAGTTCTTCAAAACTGCCCCACTTGAGTTTTTGCGCCTCAATCCAGATGCGCCGCCTGCTGTCTTGCACTTCTCTATCTCGACTATGCCCTTCTCCCAGCCACTGGCGACGTTGCAAAAATCGGCATCAAACAGGTAGTGCGCGCACATCACGGCAAAGCGGGCGTTGATCGTTCGGCCCTTTCCTTTTTTGACTTTGTCCACTGCGGTTCGCATGTTGTCGTAAATCCCACGCCTGGCAACACTACCCAGCGCGGCAAACGATCTCGTATGGGCATCAAACAGCATTTCGTGACCCTGGCTGGGGTAAGCGACCAGCCAGAAGGCCCGACTGGCGCACAGCTTCATATGCGAGACCTGCATGCGCCGGTAGATGCGGCCCACCACCAAACCTTCCTCGCTCCAGTCGAACTGGAATGCTTCGCCCAACTCGAACTTCAAGGGCACAAAGGCTTTGATGGCTTTGCCTGCGTTGGCCCGCCAGGCCCGGATGTAGTCGGTGACGCGGCTGTAGCTGCCCACATAGCCGCTGGCTTTGACTTGCAGATACAGCGCCTTACCACTGTGCGTCGGTCTTGTTTGTTGCGTCCTGCATCAGCCTTGAGGGCTTGCTCCAATTCGTCAACAAACCCCGCCAGCTTGCCAAACTTCTTGGCTCGAACGTACTTGGGTGCTGCAACTTCTTCGGGGGTTTGGAGCCATTTGTGAGCGGTGTTGCGCGACAGCCCTGTGCGCTTTGCAATTGCCCGTTCGGATATCTTGTCGCGCAAATGCATGCGCCTTATCTTGCCTAAAAGTTCCATGGTGATCACTCTTGTTTGCTCCTGCCTAAGAATTAGGCAGCGCTAGTAAAACACCTGGCTCAGTTTTGAGTCGGCACAACCTCTATAAGTGGCTCAGTTTTCGGTCGGCGGTAACAATGGTGGCCGCCGAGCTTGATGTTCTCCAGCACCGACAGGCCTCGGAAGAGGGCAATGTTCTGGAAAGTACGCGCCAGGCCCAAAGCCGCACGCGCATGCACCAGCGCCTGCGTGATGTCCTGCCCGCCGAGATCAATGCGTCCGGCCGATGGCCGGTAAAAGCCGGAGATGGTATTGAACACGCTGGTCTTGCCCGCACCGTTGGGGCCAATCACGGCGGTGATCTGGCCAGCCGGCACCGTGAACGACACGTTGCGCAGGGCGTGGATGCCGCCAAAACGCAGGTCGACGCCCTGCACGGCCAGGGGCAGGCCCACGCCCACGCTGACATCATGTGCGGCGCGGTTGGAAACGTCACCGGCCAACATGCTCATTGGCAGCATCCTGCCGCAAAGCCAACGCCGCGCGTGTCCGCGAAGAGAGGAAAAACCAGTACCGGAACAATGATGCGCTGCATGACCGTACGCTACAACACTATATGATGGAGATAGGCAGTATTTACCCCGAAGTCAGCCCCGTTTTGAAGACTTCTCGCCCGGCAGCGTGGCCGCTCAAACTTCGTCGGACTACAGATACGCCAGCAAGTTGGCCTTGATGGCGCCCAGTACATTGGCGGTTGCCTCTAGCTCGGCATCGTCCAGCCCAGCCAGGATCTGCGCGTTCATCTTATGGTTGACCTTGCGCATTTTGGCGATGAGCTGCTTGCTTTTGGGCTGTAGAAAGACGCGGTTCACCCGCCGGTCACCGGCGTCGGCCTCGCGGCGCAGGAAATCTGCCCTTTCCAGGCGGTCAATCAGGCCGCCCACGGCGACTTTGCCGATATCAAGCTCCTCAGCGAGCTGCGACTGTGTCATGCCGTCCTGGCGCGACAGGTAGGCCAGCACCCACCACTGCGAACGCGTCACGTTCAGCGGCTTCATGCAGCGGTCAAAGGCGCTGCGGCGCAGGCGCGAAACATCGTGGATGAGGTAGCCGAGGCGGAGTTCCCAATCAATGCTGTGCGTCTCGGTGACCATATGCGCTTTCTGGCCCGATGGACCGATTGATTACTTTGCACTAGTGTATCAATGGAGCGCAGGCGTGTCCTGTGATCGCAAGCCGGCTAGGTCGGGTCCCAGGTGAAGATGTCACCTGAACGATCCCATGCGTAAAAATCACCCTGCAACATCGGAAGCGCCGTGTCCAGCACACTCTGTGGCGTCCAGCCTTCGCTGCGGTGCGCGCTGCGGATCGGGCGGGGCTGGCTGAAAAGGAATATCTCGTTGTTGCGCACACCAAACTTCTGCATGTCCAGCGCAATGGATTTGGACAGAGCTGCGATGCCCAGCTTGGCGGCGCTGTAGTTGGCCTGGCCAAAATTGCCGATCAGGCCCGAGGTGGAGGTCAGCTCGCATGGTGCGTACCCTGTTGCTGGAGCGGCTGCGCGGCGAACGCGAATGGGCTGCGGCACCTCAAACGTGCATTGAGCAACTTCGCGTGGGCAACATCAGCCCGGCGCGGCGGTGCGCATGGGTTGTTGGCCATGGCGCACAGGCCAACCTAACAGTGGGGCCGCCAGTGTGTTGCAGCGTCTGCGCGGCGAACCTCTGGCATGCCAGGCGCAGCTGGCGTTGCAGATTGCGGTACAAAACGACGCCGAAGATCTGGCGTTTTTTGACGTGGCGGCCTGCCTGTCGGGCCTCACCCCCGCATGGACGGGAGGCCCCCTGACCTGGTTGTGGGCCGAGCAAGCAACTCAGCGCGCCGGGTTTGATACAGCGTCTGGCATTGCCTGGGAATTGCTGGAGCCCCGGCTGCGGCAGAGCTGCGCCTAGGTTGCCAAGCAGAGAGACTACGTTTTGCTATCTATTACATATCTAACTACGGCCATTTCACGAGAGCTAGATGCCAATTTTGATCGGTAGTTTGGATTTGGATGCTCGAAACGGCTCATGTTACTACATTTGTGGTAAAAATGTTGTTGATGACCGAGGCAATCGATCGAGATTGATGTGCGGCAGTCAAAGTCCAATTACAACGCCACACTGGTTGCACACGCAGACACTTTGCCATGCGCGTCTGCGGCGTTGCCCAAATTCAAACACCAACGGCAATGCCCGCAATTACGATATTCCTCTGTACTTTGCGCAAAGCCGCATAAGCCATTTTTATCAGGAGACATGATGGGCAAGACCTTCACCAAACGCCTCGGCATCCTTCGCCGCAAGGACGGCATGACACACGAGGCATTCGTCAGCCACTGGCTCGAAAAGCACGCCGCGCTGTGCGTGAAATTGCCAGGCCTGCGCCGCTATTCGGTTAACCTGGTGGATCGCCAGCGCTTCCCCAACTTCGACTACGACGGTTTTTCAGAACTGTGGTTCGACTCCGAAGAGGCGCTCAATGCCGCGATGCAAAGCACCGAGGGCCGCACGCTGCTCAGCGATCTGCCGAATTTTGCCAAGGATGTATCCCCAATCATCTCGGTCGAACACCAGATTGTCTGGCCCTGAGCGGTCCAACCCAAAGTCACCCAAGTAACTCAAAGAAATCCAAAAAAATCAAGGAATCAACATGGCACAACTAACAGGCAAAGTGGCGCTCATCACCGGCGCGGCGGGCGGCTTTGGCGAGGGCATCGCGCGGCTGTTTGTGGCCGAAGGTGCCCGCGTTTTGATTGCCGACCTTGACCTGACCCGGGCGCTCAAGGTCGCCAAAGAGCTTGGTACGTCAGCCAAGGCCGTTGCCTGCGATGTCTCCAAGGCCGACGATGTCAACGCGGCGGTTGCTGCCTGCGTGGCAGCCTTTGGCCCGCCCGACATTGTCGTCAACAACGCTGGTACCACCCACCGCAATCAGCCCATGCTGGAGGTCGATGAAGCCACCTTTGACCGGGTCTTCAGCGTCAACGTCAAATCGATTTACCACATGACACGCGCCGTGGTGCCGTTGATGCGAGCGCGCGGCGGCGGCTCGATCATCAACATCGGATCGACCGCCGGTATCCGGCCTCGGCCGGACCTGACTTGGTACAACGCCTCGAAAGGCGCGGTGAACCTGATGTCCAAGTCCATGGCGGCTGAGCTTGGCCCGGACAACATTCGTGTCAACGCGATCTGCCCGGTGATGGGTGCGACGGGCTTGATCGAGCAGTTCCTCGGAGCAGCCGATACCCCCGCGAACCGCGCCAAGGTGATAGCCAGCATTCCGCTGGGCCGCATGTCCATAGCGCAGGACATTGCCAACGCCG
>JANOLC010000256.1:0-4888 GCA_031419575.1 Burkholderiales bacterium
CTGCCGGTGATGCCGGTGTACACGCGCGCAATTTTGCAGTCAGCCATCAACTCGGCTTCTTTGAGGGCCTGTTGAATACTCTGCACTGTGGCATCAATGTTGACTACCACGCCACGCTTGAGGCCGTTGCTAGGCGCCACGCCCATGCCCGCGAGTTTGAGCTCGCCACCGGGCATGACCTCGGCCACAACCACCATCACTTTGGCGGTTCCAATGTCCAGGGCTACGACCAAGTCTTTGTATTCTTTTGCCATGTTGATACCTGATGAGTCTCGTTTTTCAATGCTGTGCCGAAAGCGTCTTCACGGCGGCTTTCGGGGTTGTTGCTTTTGGGACTGCTGTTTTAGGGGCTACCGCTTTGTCGGGGATGGCGGTGGCCGTGGTGGTCACACCACGCAGTCGTATGGCGTAGCCGTCGTCGTGGCGCAGGTCGGCACTTTCCAGCGCCTCGGGTTTGCGGCCATATTTGGCGGTCACCTGGGTTAATGTTTTCAGAAAACGGGTGGTGCGGGCCTGCACTTCATCCAGCGTGCCACGTCCCAATTCAATAGCCGCACCACTGTCCAGCGTGACCACCCAGCTGCCACGCCCGGTCAGCTCCAGCTGGTCGAGGGTCAGATCCATGCCCTCAAACAGGGGCTGCAGCGCCTGATAAGCCGCCAGCACCTGCGCGGCCTGGCCGTCGGGGCCGTTCAGGCGGGGCAGAGTGTCTTGCTCAATCTCGCCGACGTTGGCCTCAAACACCTCGCCAAAATTATTCAACAAGCGGGACTCGCCCTCAGGCCCCCAATAGGCCACTGCGCGGTGCTCTTGCAACACCACTTTCAACCGATTGGGAAACTCGCGCCGAATGACCGCCCGGCGCACCCAGGGCACGGCCTCAAAAGTCTGGCGCGTGGCGCTCAAGTCCATGGTGAAAAACGTGCCTACCAGCTTGGGAGCCACGTTGGCCCGCAGGGTCAGGGCGTTGTGGTGGCTGACGTCACCCGTGACCACAATGCCACCAATGGCAAACAGCGGAGAGCGCGCGGCCCACAACATTAGCGCGCCAACCACCAGGCACGCAAGCACGATGAACAACGACATGGCCGTCACGTTCATGAGCTTGACATCCAGCGGTGCGGGCAGGGTTGAATTCATGCAGCTGCCTTGGCCACAGAGGTGGCGTTGTCCAGAGAAGCCAGCCGAAGAATCTGTACACACAGTTCTTCGTAACTCATGCCTGCGGCCTTGGCCGACATGGGCACCAGCGAATGCGAGGTCATGCCGGGCGAGGTGTTGATCTCCAGCAGGTAGGGCTTGCGTGTGGCGGCATCAATCATCACATCGGCACGCGCCCAGCCGCGGCAGCCCAGGGACTGATACGACTTAAGTACGAGCTGCTGGATGGCCTCTTCCTCGCCTGCGGGCAAGCCACACGGCACCAGGTACTGGACGACATCGGTGAAATACTTGTTTTGGTAGTCGTATTTGCCCTCAGGGGCCACGATGCGGATGACTGGCAGCGCGCGGGCTCCACCGTCAGTACCAGCCCCGGTGCCCAGAATGGGGCAGGTGACCTCGTCGCCGATGATGGTTTGCTCGCACAACACATCGGTGTCCAAAGCGGTGGCGCTTTGCAGGGCGGCTTGCATTTCCACCAGGTTGGCTGCTTTGGCCACACCCACCGACGAGCCCTCACGCGCGGGCTTGACGATAACGGGCAGGCCCAAGGCCTTAAGGATTGCCGCCACCTGCTCGGGCGTGTAGCTGCCCCGGCGCAACAGGCGGTAGTTGGGCGTGGGCAAACCATCGGCCAGCCAGATGCGCTTGGTCATGACCTTGTCGATAGCGATGCTCGATGCCATTACACCCGATCCGGTGTACGGAATGCCCATCAGTTCCAACGCGCCTTGCACCGTGCCGTCCTCGCCAAAGCGGCCGTGCAGAGCGATGAAGCAACGCGTAAAACCTTCGCGCTTGAGGTCACTCATGTCGCGCTCAGCCGGGTCAAACGCGTGGGCATCCACCCCTTGCGAGCGCAGGGCTTGCAGCACGCCAGTGCCTGACATGAGCGAGACCTCGCGCTCGGCCGACTGACCGCCCATCAACACGGCCACTTTACCAAACTCTGAACCAAATTGGCTCATAGTCCCCATCCCTTCTCATTAGTTTGCTCTGTATTTTGTAGCATCTGCACGACCTTGCCAGGCACGACACCCATCGAGCCAGCCCCCATGCACAGCACCACGTCGCCCGGGCGGGCAATGTCGGCAATGGCTTTCGGCATGGCGTTGATATCGTCGATGAAGACGGGCTCAACCCGGCCTGCAACGCGCAAAGCACGGGCCAGGGCGCGGCCATCTGCTGCCACGATGGGTGCCTCGCCCGCTGCGTAAATCTCGCCCAGCAGCACCACGTCGGCCTCGCCCATCACGCGGACAAAATCCTCGAAACAGTCCCGTGTTCGGCTGTAGCGGTGCGGCTGAAAGGCCAGCACCAAACGCCGGCCGGGGAAGGCCCCACGGGCCGCCGCCAGCGTGGCTGCCATCTCCACCGGGTGGTGGCCGTAGTCGTCCACCAGGGTGAACGTGCCACCGTCTTTGGCTGGCAATTCCCCATACCGCTGGAAGCGACGGCCAACGCCTTCAAACATGGCCAGCGCGCGCTGCACAGCGACATCGGGCACGTCCAGTTCAACCGCAACGGCAATGGCCGACAGCGCATTCAGCACGTTGTGGCGGCCCGGCAGGTTCAGCACCACGTCCAGGTCAGGCATCACAACATCGCTGCGTCGCTGTACGGTGAAGTGCATTTGGCCACCGACGGCACGCACGTTCACGGCGCGCACCTGAGCGCCTTCGTCAAAGCCGTAGCTGGTGACAGGGTTGGTCACCTCACCCGCGATGGCGCGCACGCCAGCGTCGTCAGTGCACAAAATCGCTGTGCCGTAGAAGGGCATGCGGTGCAAGAAGTCAACAAATGCCTTCTTCAAATTATTGAAATCGTGCCCGTAAGTCTCCATGTGGTCGGCATCGATGTTCGTCACCACCGCCATCACAGGCAGCAGGTGCAAGAACGAGGCGTCCGATTCGTCCGCCTCCACCACGATGTAGTCGCCCGTGCCCAGCCGGGCATTGGCACCGGCGCTGTTCAGGCGGCCACCAATCACAAAGGTGGGGTCCAGCCCGGCCTCAACCAGCACGCTGGCCACCAAGCTGGTGGTGGTGGTTTTGCCATGAGTACCGGCAATGGCGATGCCCTGCTTGAGGCGCATCAGCTCGGCCAGCATCAAGGCACGCGGCACGATGGGCACTTTGTTGGCTCGGGCGGTCAGCACCTCGGGGTTGTCGGCCTTGACCGCCGTGGAGGTGACGATGGCATCAGCCCCCGCCACGTTGGCCGGGCTGTGGCCAATGAAGGTGGTGATACCCAAGCCGCCCAGGCGACGCAGCGTAGCGCTGTCGGATTGGTCAGACCCGGAGATGACGTACCCCAGCTTGTGCAGCACCTCGGCAATGGCCGACATGCCAGAGCCGCCAAGGCCCACAAAGTGGATGTGTCTGATGGCGTGTTTCATTTTTTTTCCCCCCACGCTGCCAACGCCTCACAGGCGGCCACGATGCGCTCGGTGGCACCGGGCTTTTGCATCTTGCGGGCGGCGACGGCGGCAGTCAGTAGCGTAGGCCGGTCAGCCTTTTGCAACATACGCGCCAGACGGTCTGGGGTCAGGTCTTTTTGCGCAACCAGCCAGCCACCGCCCTGATCCACCAGGAAAGAGGCATTACTGGTTTGGTGGTCGTCCACCGCGGCCGGGAAAGGCACAAACACTGCGGGCGCGCCCACGGCGGCAATCTCGGTCACCGTGCTGGCCCCGGCGCGGCAAATGACCAGGTCAGCGTTGGCAAAGGCTTGTGCGGTGTCATCAATGAACGGGAAGAGATCAGCCCGCACACCCGCCGAAGCGTAGTTGGCCTGCAAGGCTTTGATTTGCCTGGCGCCGCTTTGGTGGCACACCAGCGGGCGATCGGTCTCAGGTATCAGGGCCAACGCTTGGGGCACCACGTTATTGAGGGCTGTGGCACCCAGGCTGCCGCCCAGCACCAGCACCCGCAGCGGACCGCGCCGACCGGCAAAACGGGTGGCAGGTGCAGGGTGATTCAAAAATTCGGCCCGCAGGGGGTTGCCAATCCAACGCGCCTTTTTGGCAATGGTTTTACTGGCGCTGGCAAACGCATCGGGGAAAGCGGCATACACCTTGATGGCGAAGCGGGCCAGCACTTTGTTGGCCATGCCGGCCACCGAGTTTTGTTCATGCAGCACCAGCGGTTTACCCACAAAACTGGTCATCAAGCCCGCAGGCAAAGTGATGTAGCCACCCAGGCCCACCACCACGTCGGGCTTGACCCGGCGCAACACACCCAAGCTTTGCCAGCTAGCACGCAGCAAATTGAACGGCAGCTTGACCCATGTGCTGGCGCCCTTACCGCGCACTCCGCCAAAGGTGATGGCTTCAAACTCAAAACCTCGCGGTGGCACCAGCTGGCTTTCCATACTCGGGCTTGTTGAGGTGCCCGTGCCACCCAACCACACCACGCGCCAACCCGCCATGCGCAAGGCCTCGGCCACGGCCAGACCAGGGAAAATGTGGCCACCGGTGCCGCCCGCCATCACTAAAGCCGTCTTGGTCAAAGCCGTCGTGGTCATATACGCCCCCCTTGCATCAAGGTTCGGTTTTCATAGTCAATGCGCAACACCACGGCAATGGCAATGAGGTTGATCAAAATGGCGGAGCCACCGTAACTCATCAGCGGAAGTGTCAGACCTTTAGTCGGCAATGCACCGAGGTTCACCCCCATGTTGATGAAGGATTGAAACCCCATCCAAATGCCCACGCCCTGCGCCACCA
>JANOLC010000257.1:0-6975 GCA_031419575.1 Burkholderiales bacterium
CAGTCCCATTCAATCACTCACTTTTCCCTGGCGACACTCGCAGAGAATCTAAAGCCAGCGCGCCCGGCGGATTTGGCTTCGTACATGGCATGGTCCGCACTGGTCATCAGTTCTGATGCCGTCGTGCCGTTGTCCGGGTACTGGCTGATGCCAATGCTGAAACCCACCCGCAGCTCGGTGCCGTTATGCTGAATGGGGCACCTCACGCTGTCCAGCAACTTCTCGGCAATGGCGATGATGTCGTCCTGGTTGGCGGGGCTGTCCAGCAAGACAACGAACTCGTCGCCACCAATGCGGGCCACCGCATCAGCCTTGCGGGTGTTGGACAGCAGCCGCATGGCAATGACTTTCAGCACCTCATCACCCGCGTCATGACCCCAGCAATCGTTGATGCTCTTGAATTTATCCACGTCAATAAACAGCAGCGCAAACCGCTTGCCGCTGCGCTGTGAACGAGCCAGGGCGTTATCCAGTCGCTCCTGAAACAGGCGGCGATTGGGCAGACCGGTCATGACATCATGCCGCGCCAACTGGTCCATTTCCTGGCGGCTTTGCTCCAGCGCAGTCATTTGCTGGTTGAGCTTGTCTTGCATGTGGTTGAAGCTACGCGCCAGAATGCCAAGCTCATCCTTGCGTTTAAAGACAAGCGTGTCCACGGCCTCGCCATTGGCAAAGCGCTGCACCGCCGCGCTGACCAGATTGATCGGCTTAGTCACTGCCCGGGCCACCGCGATGGCCAACAAAATGCAGGCCAGGCACAGGCCTGCTACCAATTGCAAAACCACCCAGCCCAAGCTGTTCGCTTGCTGCAGCACGTTTGCCAAGGGTACGGCCAAGCCCAGCACCAGGCGGTCTTCATCACCCAGCGCCCTCATGGCTCGCCCTACAAAGGCAGCAACCACAGGCGCCTGGGCGTAGCGCCCGTCAGACACCTCGGTCAACACGTGGCTTTGGCTGCCATTGAACAACGATTGGGTGGCTGCGAACTCGTTTTGCACCAACACGCGACGGCCTTTGTCAAAGCCAAAGGTCTGTGTGCTGTCAGGGTGGATGAGCAAATCGCCGTCGCGGTTGGTCAGGTACAGCAGGTAGTCTGGTGGCAAGTCTGTGGCCAGCGACTTGAACATGCCGTTCAAGTCCACATTAATGACTACAACCCCGATGGCACTGCCTGATTTGTCCATGACGGGGGTGGAGAGAACAATGGTGGGCTGATTCAGACCTGCGTGGGCGCCCGGCTCGTGATTGATGGCGATGCGCGAGAGGTAGGTGGCACCAGCCTGCAATTTGAGCGCGCCCGAGACATAGGCGAAGTGACCTTTCTCTTGCAAGTCATCGTCTTTAACGCGCACCAAGGCCGCGTCAGCGCGGTCAACACGGACACGCTCCATGCCACTGTCGCTGGTTGAAATTAACCGAATCTGAAAGTAGCTGGGATTGACATTCATTTGCCGTTCAAACAAATTGGCAACCTGGTCATCATCAGCGGCGTTGGAGTTTTGCAAAGTGCTGATGGCCGCGGGCTGACGGGCCAGCACCTGCAAATTGCGGGAGATTTCTTCCCGGTTCACGGTGATGCGACGAGCCAAGGCGTTGGTGGCCGTCAGCAGCTCGACCTTTGCCGATTGCACCAACAGGTCGCGGCTGGCTTGGTAGGCATAAAACCCGGTCAAGCCGGAGGCCAACACACTCACCGTGGCCAACAGCAAGCCCAATTTGAAGGCAATACTCACGCCACCCAGCTTCACGGTGCCAACACCTTTTTGGCCGCATCGCCGGCCAGAATGCGGGCCCACATCACGCTGCGGCGATCTTCGCTCTCCACCGGCTCCAGCCATTTCAGGCGGTCTTGCGGCCGCAGGTACGGGGATTCAGAAGTCGTGTTGGCCAACCCTTGTCGGGACAACAAGGCGTTGCCAGGCTCGGCCTCCAAAAAGTAATTGATCCAGGCCTCGGCCAGCGCCGTATTTTTAGCACTGCGGGTGATGGCCCAGCAATCCAGCCAGGACAAAGCCCCCTCGTTGACGATGGCATAGCCCACGTCAACGCCAGCGGCTTTGAGAAGTTTGAACTGCTGCGAACCATAGTTGGCAAACATCAGGGCGGTGTGGCCGCTGACAAACTGCTCCACCGACTCCTCCGGCTGCATGTAGAAGCCCTGGGCGTTGCGCCGCAATGCAATGAGTTTGTCCACCGCAGCGGGCCATGCGCTTTCGTCTATGCGAAACGGCGTCGCGTCGCCCATGACCTGAGCGGCTAAGGAGAAGTTGTGGGTGGCACCGTTGTACAGCAGCACTTTGCCCCGGTACTTGGGGTCCCACAAAGCACGTACCGAGGTAGGCGCTTCCTTGACCTGCTGGCGGTCATAAATCAAACCCATTTCAGAGTAGGTGTAGGGAATAGCAAACACCTTGCCGTCATGGACTAGCCCCGGAATGCCTTTAAGGTGTTGAAACCGCGGCAGTTGGTGACTCGCGTTGGCAATGGCTTTGACGTTGATAGGAACGACTAGCCCACCCCGAATATAACGCTGCAACTCAGCCGTATTGACCGCGAACACATCAAAGTCATTCGCCTTGTTCTCACTGAGCTTCTTCCACATGGCATCATCGTTCCCGATGATGGTGACCTCGACTTTGCTACCGGTGCGCTGCTCAAAAACTTTGACCAAGTCCGGGTCGGCGTAGCCCGGCCAGGCCAACACCCGGAGAACTACTTGCGCTTGTGCTGCAAAGGCAATGGGCAAAACCAGCAGTACCAGCGATACCAACACCTTCGACAGCCTCACCCCCCCCGCACAAAGCAGACTGCGATATCGGGTCGTGAGCAGTTTGATGGGCATCAAGGGAGTGCGCAAAACGCGAGGATTGGCGGTGAATAGGCTTTAATTGGCCTTCCATATTACCGCACAATGCCGTTGTGCAGATGGTTGATATATGACCCGTTGACACCCAAAAAAAACGGCCCCTACGGGCCGCTTCAACAAGACAGGCGCACCAGCGCGGTGCGCGCTCAGGTCACAGCTTGAACGGCACAACTTCCTGGCGCTGCTCGCCCAGGCCTTCAATGCCCAGGGTCATCACGTCACCCTTTTTCAAATACAGCGGTGGTTTCATGCCCAGGCCCACGCCAGGTGGCGTACCAGTGGTGATCACGTCACCGGGCATCAGCGTCATGAACTGACTGACGTAGCTGACGATTTTGGCCACGCTGAAAATCATGGTTTTGGTGCTGCCGGTCTGCACTCGTTTGCCGTTCAGGTCCAGCCACATGCTCAACTTTTGCGGGTTGGGCACATCGTCACGCGTCACCAGCCAGGGGCCGATGGGGCCGAAGGTGTCACAACCTTTGCCTTTGTCCCATGTGCCGCCGCGTTCGATCTGGAATTCGCGCTCGCTCACATCGTTGATGGTGCAATAGCCCGCCACAAACTTGAGCGCCTCTTTTTGCGACACATAACGCGCCTCGGTGCCAATGACCACACCCAGCTCCACTTCCCAATCCGACTTCTTGGAGCCCTTGGGCAACATCACCGGGTCATTCGGGCCTTGAATGCAACTGGTGGCCTTCATGAACACAATGGGCTCGGGGGGAATGGGCAAGCCAGATTCGGCAGCATGATCGGCATAGTTCAAACCAATGGCAATAAATTTGCGCACACCGGCCACGGGGCAACCCATACGCGGCGAACCTTTGACCAGGGGCAGCTTGTCAGTCTTGACTTTGGCGATCTTGGCCAAAGCCGCGTCGCTGAGTTGATCGGGGCCAATGTCTTTGACGATGCTGCTCAGGTCGCGCAGCTTGCCGTCTGCATCAATGAGGCCGGGCTTCTCTTTGCCGGGGTTGCCGTAGCGGACGAGTTTCATCAGATTGCCTTTCGGGGTGAGTTATTGGTTACGTTGTGGGTTGGGTTTGAATTAGTAGGTCGACCGCCCACCCGAGAGGTCAAAAACCGCTCCGGTGGAAAAGGAACAATCTTCCGTGCACAGCCACGCCACCATGGCCGCTACTTCTTCCGGTGTGCCAAAGCGCCCCATCGGAATTTTGGACAGCATGAAGGCGATGTGCTCGGGCGACATCTGATCGAATATCGCGGTCTTGACGGCGGCAGGGGTCACGCAGTTCACGCGCACACCGGTGTCGGCCAGTTCCTTGCCCAAAGACTTGGTGAGCGCAATGACGGCGGCCTTGCTGGCGCTGTAAGCGCTGGCGTTGGGGTTGCCATCTTTGCCCGCGACCGAGGCGATGTTGACGATGCGGCCATAGTTGCGCTCACGCATGTGTGGCACAAGTTCACGGCAGCAGAAAAACAAGCCGTTCAGGTTGACGTTGATAACCTGCTGCCAGTCAAGAGGCGGGTAGTCCCACACTTTGACGTTGGGGCCGGTAATGCCTGCGCTGTTGACCAGTGCGTCAATCGCCGGGTTGTAGGCCACCGTTTGTGCAACCGCTGCCACCACACTGGCGTGGTCGGCCACATCCACTTGCACGGTATGGACTGCCGCGCCCAGTAACCCCTTGGCCCGTGCCAGCGCCACCGCATCGCGGTCCCACAGGCACACCGAGCCGCCAGACAACAGCACGCGCTGCGCAATGGCAAACCCCAGGCCTACGGCTCCGCCTGTGATGACCACATGACGGTCTTTCAAATCAAGTTGATTCATATATCGTGATGCTTAAATCGGAAGGTCTATATGGTCATGCCGCCATCAATGGAGAACAGTTGCCCCGTGGCAAACACCGACTCATCGCTGGCCAGGTACACCACAATCGGCGCAATTTCATGGGCCTGCGCCAGGCGCCCCATGGGCTGGCGGGCCACAAAGTTTTTGCGCGCTTCCACCGGGTCCACATAGCTGTTGATCCGGTCGCCCAGCGACGGGGTATCGACCGTGCCGGGGGCAATGGCGTTGCAACGAATGCCCTGGCCCACATAGTCAGCGGCAACAGCTTTGGTCAAGCCCACCACGGCCGCTTTGCTGGCACCGTACACAAAGCGATTGGGCAACCCCTTCAGGCTGCCGCACACGCTGGCCATGTTGATGATGCTGGCACCACCCTGGCCGTTGCCGTAGGTCGCTAGCATCTTGGGCAGCGCCGCCTGAATCATCCAGAACTGGGCCCGTGCGTTGAGATTAAAGGCAAAGTTCCAGTCGTCATCGGTGGCCTGCAAGAAGGAGCCGTTGTGCACAAACCCGGCGCAGTAGAACAGCACGTTCACCGCAGGGATGCTGTCCACCAGGGCCTGGATGGCCGCCTTGTCCATCACATCCAGCACCTTCGTGGTGACGTTGGCGACCCCTTTGTAACTCTCCAGCAGCTGGGCATTCACATCGGTGGCCATCACCTGGGCACCTTCAGCAGCCATGGCCAGCACGCAGGCCTTGCCGATGCCTTGACCGGCTGCGGTAACGAGGGCGGTTTTTCCTTTGAGTCGCATGAAGTCTCCAAATTTAAATAACGTTAAGGTTGGGTGTTTTGTAGAATTATAGATTGGCCTTACCACTTGGCCAATTTTGCAATTTTCGGTTACCCTTAGCGGCTCCTGATCCGCCCACACACCACACACCCTTCATCCATGGCCTTGCAACCCGTCGAACCCCAGCGCCTGTATCGCCAGATTGCGGAGCAGTTGCGCGCGGGCATCAGTCAGGGCGAATTCGCCGTGGGTACGCGCTTGCCCGCAGAGCGCGACCTGGCCACGCAATTGGGCGTAAGCCGCCCGTCGGTACGTGAAGCCCTGATTGCGCTGGAGGTTGAAGGTTGGGTCGAGATACGCACCGGCTCGGGCATCTACGTGCTGGACCGCACGGCGCGCGCCGCACGGCAAGCCGCCCCGGTGCAGTTGGCGCCCACTGAGTGGGGTCCGCTGGAATTGATCCGCGCGCGCCGCCTGGTGGAAGGCGAAGTGGCCGCCCTGGCCGCCAAGCTGGCCAAACGCAAAGACATCGACGCCATGGTCAAAGCCTTGGAAGCCATGGAGTCCGACGCCAGCAGAGCCGTGATGCCGCTGGATGGCGACCGGGCGTTTCACACCGCCATCGTTCAGGCCTGTGCCAATGGCGTGTTGCTGGAAACCGTGCAAACCTTTTGGGATGCCCGGCGCGGCCCTTTGTTTGAACGCCTGGGCGGGTACTTTGAAACCCACACATCCTGGCTTGCCGCCATTGAAGAACACCATGCCATTGTGGAGGCCATTCGTCAGCATGACAGCGATGGCGCGCGTGCGGCCATGCACCGCCACATGGACAAATCACATGCCCGGCTCAGCGTGAGCTGGCGCAATGCAAACAAGACAAACAAGGCCAACAAATCGACCAATCAATCGAATGAGGCCAGCAAGTTAAAAAAAGGAAACTTATGACGACCAACACCCCTGCCATGGAACAAACCATCCGCCTGCACGCCGCTGATGATGTGCTGATCGCCCGCTCGCAATTGCTGGGAGGCACGCTTGTCGAAGGCGTGGCCGTCAAAGGATTGATCCCCCCAGGCCACAAAATTGCCATTCGCGCCATTGCCACAGGTGAGCCGGTGCGTCGCTACAACCAGATCATCGGCTTTGCCAGCAAACCTATCGCAGCCGGCGAACACGTACACACCCAGAACCTGGACATGGGCCCCAACAAGGGCAACTTTGAGCGCGACTACGCTTTTGGTGCGGATGTGAAACCTGAGCCAACACGGCGCGAGGCCACTTTCATGGGTATCAAACGCCCCGATGGCCGCGTGGCCACGCGCAACTACATCGGCGTGTTGACCAGCGTGAACTGCTCTGCCACTGCGGCACGCGCCATTGCCGACCATTTTTCGCGCCACACCAACCCCGGCGCACTGGCGGACTTCCCCAACGTGGATGGCGTGGTCGCGCTCACGCACGGCACGGGGTGCGGCATGGACAGCGAAGGCTTGGGGCTGCAGATTTTGCAGCGCACACTGACGGGCTACGCCACCCATGTCAATTTCTGGGGCGTG
>JANOLC010000258.1:0-20829 GCA_031419575.1 Burkholderiales bacterium
GCCTTGGGGCAACGCCCCCGGGCTGATTTTTGCAAACCATTGCGGTGCCTCGCCCAAGGCATTGGCACCCATTCCATCAAGACGGGCCACCAGCCGCCAGTGATCCCCCTGGTGAATCAAATCCACCAGCGTGCCATTCACACAATTGGGCGTTGTCAGGGCCGCACGATGGGCTGCCACCGTCAAAAATTCAGGCCTCACACACAGCGTGACGATGGCCTTGGGTGATAAGGCATGGGCGGCCCGGCTGCGTGCCTGCAAGTGTTGACCGCCCGTCGTTGTCAGCGTGGCCAGCGTCGCAACAGCCGTGGATTCAACCGCTGCGCCTAAGCTTTCCAGCACCCCGCTTGCCATGTTGTTGTCGCCCAAAAAGCTCGCCACAAACGGGTTGGCCGGGGCGTCGTACATGGCGTGGGGCGACGCCAGTTGCTCTATGCGGCCCTGGTTGAAATCCGCCACGCGGTCAGACAGCGTCATGGCCTCGGCCTGGTCATGCGTCACAAACACCATGGTTACACCCAACTCGCGGTGCAGGCGGCGAATCTCCAGCTGCATTTCTTCACGAAGTTTTTTGTCCAGTGCCGACAAGGGCTCGTCCATCAACACCAGACGGGGCTCGAACACCAGCGCACGCGCCAGGGCCACGCGTTGCTGCTGCCCACCTGACAGCTGGTTGGGCTTGCGGTCTGCAAAACGCTGCAGATGCACCTTGGCCAAAGCGGCCGCTACTTTGGTGGCAATCGTGGCCTGAGGCACCTTGCGCACCGACAAGGGAAACGCCACGTTGTCGGCCACCGTCATGTGCGGGAAAAGCGAGTAGCTCTGAAATACCACGCCCATGTTGCGCTGGTGGGGTGGCAATGATTCAATCGACTTGCCATCCAACCGGATGGCACCGGAGCTGGGCGCTTCAAATCCGGCCAGTAGCATGAGGGTTGAGGTCTTGCCCGAGCCCGATGGCCCCAGCAACGTCAAAAACTCACCCGCCTCAATGTGTAAATTCAAATCGTCCACCGCAGCCTGGTTGCTGCCAGGGTAGCGCTTGAAGACGTGGTCAAACTCAATCAGGGCCATCGTGTACAAACTTTCTCAGTCGTCACCGATTAATAAGTCACGCGACGGCTGAGGCACGCCAGGTGTTTACCCAGGTCAGCGTGTCGGCCAGCGCTAAGGTGGTGCGATCCAACAGGGTATCAATCTCGGTTTCAGAAATGATCAACGGTGGTGAAAACGCAATCACGTCACCCGATAGCACCCGCACGATGAGGCCATGCGCTTGCGCTCGGCTGACAAAGTAGGCACCCACGCCCCGCTTGGGGTCAAATGGTTTGCGTTGCGCCGGGTCATCGGCCAGCTCAATGGCCCCGATCAAACCAATGCCACGCGCGTCGCCCACAATGGGGTGACCCTTGAATTTTTGCAGGCCGTCTTGCAGACGCGGTCCCACCTTTTGCACGTGGGCGATAACCTGGTCGTCTTCATAAATTCGCAAGGTTTCCAAAGCAATCGCACAGGCCAGCGGATGACCGCTGTAGGTGTAGCCGTGGCCAAACACGCCCACGGCGGCGCTGGTGTCGGCAATGGTCTGATAGATCTCGTCGGTCATGTACAGTGCCGACATGGGCACATAGGCCGAGGTCAACATCTTGGCCACCGTGATCATGTCGGGTTTCAAGTCGTACACCTGCGTGCCAAAGGCCTGCCCCAATCGCCCAAAGCCGGTGATGACCTCATCCACCAAAAACAAAATGTCGTATTTTTTGAGGAGGGCCTGCACCTTGGCAAAGTAGCCGGGGGGCGGAAGGATCACGCCACCAGCACCCTGCACCGGTTCGGCAATAAACGCGGCCACCGTCTCAGGCCCTTCGCGCAGGATGGTGTCCTCCAGCTCCTGAGCTAACCGGTCTACGAACTGAGCCTCGGTTTCACCCGGCAAACCAAACTGGTACAGATGCGGGCAACTCACCCGCACGATGCCCGGCAGTGGCAAATCAAAATGCTGGTGCATGGTGGCCAGTCCCGACATGGAGGCAGCCGCCGCCGTCACACCGTGGTAGCCCTTGTTGCGCGCAATGATCTTCTTTTTGAGCGGTCGGCCTTTGGCGTTGTTGTAGTAGCGCACCAGCTTGAACGCGGTGTCGTTGGACTCAGACCCCGAGTTGGCGAACAGCACGCGCGCCATGGGCACGGGTGCCCACTTGATCATGGCCTCCACCAGCGCCGTCACCGGGCCAGGCACCTTGCCTGAGAACGAGTGGTAATAGGGCAAGGTGGTCATCTGACGATGGGCGGCATCGGCCAGGCGTTTCTCGGAAAACCCGAGCGACGCACACCACAGGCCCGCCATGCCTTCAATGTAGGCCTTGCCATGCTCGTCAAACACCTGCACCCCCTCACCACGCACGATGACCAGTGGACCTTCTGATTCAAGCTGACGCAATTGCGTGTACGGATGCAAATGGTGCTTGATGTCGCTTCGTCCAGCCGCCGAAATTTCAGGGTCAATAGTGTTCATGGGTTTCCAGTCAGTAGCCGTGGAATATAAGTCCCGTCAACAGGACTTCGCCATGTACAGATGCTTTTTTTTCAGGTGCACTGTGCAGGGCGAACACCCTGTACACACAAACCATAACGCGCCCACCTCAGGCAGGCGCAGGTCAAACCGATTGAATGGCTGCCAGCGCCGCATCGATGATGGCCAGCCGTTCATCCACAATGGCATCACTGGCCGTGAGTGGCACCAAGATGCGGATCACATTGCCATAGGTGCCGCATGACAGCAAGATCAAACCGTGAAAGATTTAAAACTCAAATGACTGCAGGACGCACCGACGACCGCTAACATGGACAGGTGGTCGATTTCGCGGGCGTACTGTGCAGTCGTTGATGCCAGTACAGCCGCACCGCTCGCCAACCGCCAACCGCACGCCTCCACCACACCATGTTTTCACTCAACCCACAGAGTCCCACGCCTCTGGTCCTTCAAATCGTGGAAGGGTTTCGCCTGCTGATACAGGACGGCTCTCTGCGCGCGGGGTCCAAGGCCCCGTCCATCCGACAGTTTGCGCACGCACATGAAGTGAGCGTGTTCACCGTGGTGGACGCTTATGACCGGTTGGTGGCGCTTGGGTTTTTTGCGTCACGGCCTCACTCGGGCTTTTTTGTCAAGCATCGACCTGTCTCTGGCAGCGAGTCGTCCAGCCATGGGCCCAACTTCAGCTTTGACTCCATGTGGTATCTGCGCCGGATCTTCGAAAACCGGGCGCTGCGCATGAAACCGGGTTGTGGCTGGTTGCCCAGCGACTGGTTGTTTCAGGAAGGTGTGCGACGCAGCCTGCGCAGCCTGGCGGCGGACAACGTGGATTTGGGCGGCTACGGCGAGCCCAAAGGCTACCCACCTCTGCGTCAGCTGGTGCGTGACTTTTTGGCCGAGCAGGAAATTGCGGTCACCTCAGAGCAGGTGCTGCTCACACACGGCTCCAGCCAGGCGATGGATTTGGTCGCGCGCCGCCTGGTACGCCCTGGCGATGCGGTGCTGGTGGACGACCCAGGCTATCCCAACTTGCTGTTCTCATTGCGCTTTTTGGGCGCCCGGCTGATCGGTGTGCCGCGCACACCGGCGGGGTACGACCTGGTTGCTCTGGAGCGCCTGATCTTCGAGCATCAACCCAAGGTCTTTTTCACCCAACCTCGCTTGCAAAGCCCCACTGGCTCGGTGGCCCAACTGGCGCACCTGCACCGCGTCATGCACCTGGCCGACAAGCATGATTTTCTGGTCGTTGAAAACGATATTTATGCCGACTTGGACCCGGAACCCCGGCCCTCTCTGGCCAGTCTGGATCAGCTCAACCGGGTCATCTACATCAGTAGTTTCTCCAAAACTATCTCTCCGAACATTCGCGTGGGGTATCTGGCCGCCAACCCTGATTTACTGGAAGACTTGGCCCAGCTCAAAATGATTTCAGGCCTAACCTCGTCCGAGTTCAGCGAGCGACTGGCCTATGGCGCATTGATTGACGGCCGGTGGCGCAAACACATCAAGGCCGTGCGCGAGCGGCTGGCCAAAGCGCACGAGGTCGCCGCATCCCGGCTCATCAACATTGGGTTCAACATCTTTTGCGAACCCAAGGCTGGTATTTTTCTCTGGGCCAAACACCCCGGCATTTTGAGCGCCGCCGAAGTGGCCTACAAAGCCGCAGAGCAAGACATTCTGCTAGGCCCCGGGCACCTGTTTAGCCCCGAGTTGTTGCCTAGCCCGTGGCTGCGCTTCAACGTGGCTTTTTCCGAAGACCCGGCCGTCTTCACCTTTCTCGAAAACCAGTGCCGATAGGCCCTTCATACGCCATAAACAGGGAATACATGTCAGAACAAAAAACCGCGATTGTGACTGGGGCCAGCCGTGGCATTGGGCATGCTGTTGCCCAACGCTTTCGCAACCTGGGCTGGCGCGTCATCACCGTGTCGCGCAACCCACTGCCCGCGCAATGCCCGTGGAACGAAGAACACAACACTCACATTGAGCTTGACCTGTCTGACCTGGATGAGATCACCAAAATGGTGGACCGCCTGCGCCCTTTGCTGGGCAGCTCAAAACTGCATGCGCTGGTGAACAACGCCGGCATTTCACCCAAAGGCCCGGGTGGCGAACGCGTCAACTCCCTCACCACCGACCTCAAGGTGTGGCAGGAGATGTACAACACCAACTTTTATGCGCCACTGATACTCACACGCGGCTTTGCACAAGAGTTATCCAATGCCAGAGGTTCGGTAGTCAACCTGTGCTCCATCGCGGGCTACCGGGTTCATCCGTTTGCGGGTGCGGCCTACGCCACCTCCAAAGCGGCACTGGCGGCGCTTACCCGCGAGATGGCGGCCGACATGGCCTCCATGGGGGTGCGGGTTAACGCCATTGCGCCGGGTGAAATCAACACCTCCATCCTGTCGCCAGGCACCAGTGCCATTGTGGAGCGGGACATCCCGATGCGCCGCCTGGGCGAGGTCGACGAAGTGGCCGATTTGATTGAGTTTTTGTGCGGTGACAAGTCGTCTTACATCACCGGTTCGGAAATTCACATCGACGGCGGCCAGCGCGTTTAGAGCATCTTCTTCAGCTCGCCACTGACAATGAGTTTCTGCAAATCATTGGCGCCCCCCACCAGCGTGCCTTTGACAAACACCATGGGCAGGGTGGGCCAGCCGGTCCACAGCTTCAGGGCATTGCGCTCGCGCCAGGTGTTGAAGTAGTGGCCGTACTCCAGGTACTTGTGCGCCACGCCCGCCTCATTCAGTAACTTGCGCGCTTTTTTGGGGAAGGGATTCATGCCCATGCCCACGACCACCACGGCGTTGGTCGCCACTGCGGCCTGCACCTCTTTGACAATGCCCTGCTCATGGGTGCTGATCTTCTCGCGGATGGCGGGGTGAATGCGGGACTCATCAAGAATTGAACGGGGCATGGATTTTTCCTGCAAAGTAAATGTGCATTATGCGAGGATCGGTCAAATCCCCGATAAGGCTACGGCGTCTGCGACGAGCCGGCCCTCAACACAGCGCTTGATCCATATCAAGCCCACGCGGCCACCGCCGTCCTACACTGCTCCAATGCCTGACGTCTCTGCATGAAAAACAATTTGCCCCAGGTTCGCACCATTACCCTCATGCAGCCGTTGGCGTGGCTGGCAATGGCGTGGCGCGACATGGCCCGGTGTGGCTGGATCAGCTTTGCGCATGGACTGGTCTTCACGCTGGGCGGCGCGGTGATCCTGATCGTGGCCCACCATCGTTTCTGGCTGCTGGCGGGCGCGTTATCGGGCTTTTTGGTGGTGGCCCCGGTGCTGGCCACCAGTTTGTATGCCCTGAGCCGTGCGGTTGAGCGGCGCGAAAAGCCCAACCTCGAAGTGGTGCTCAAAACCTGGTTGTACTGGCAGGAGAAGCACGCCAACAAGTTCGGCAACGACTACTGGTGCTTGGTGCAGTTTGGGGCCTTGCTGGCGCTGGCGGGCACCGGTTGGGTGCTGACCTCTGCCGCGTTGATCACACTGCTGTCACCCGTGCCCATCACCACGCCGGTGGAATTCATCCGCCATGTGGTGCTAGCCCCCAACGGCTACCTGTTTGAGCTGTGGCTGGGGCTGGGGGGCTTGCTGGCCGCGCCTATTTTTGCGTCCACCGTCATCGCGGTACCGTTGATGCTGGACCGCCAGGTCACTCTCAAACAAGCGGTGTTCACCAGTTGGGAAGTAGTGCTGGCCAACCCGCTGGCCATGGCTTTTTGGGCGGCACTCATCATGGGCTTCACGCTGCTGGGTTTGGGCTCGGCCCTGCTGGCCTTGATCGTCATCGTGCCCATGCTGGGCCATGGCAGCTGGCATGCCTACCGCGACTTGCTGGACGTAAGCCAAGTCCCCGAGCGCTAGTCCCCAGAGACACGCAGACACCCCATGTTTGGTTACTCAGAAGAGCAAATCGCCACCTTTGGCCTGACGTTTGGCGTGGGCGGCTTTATGCTGTACATGTTGTTCATCATCGGCAACCTGGCCTGGCAGTCCAAGGCGGGCAAGTTCGGTACCTTTGTGATCTTTTTGGGCCTGGCGTTTGGCATGACTGGCTTTGTGGCCAAGTACGTCATTCAATGGGCCATCGGCATCAAGTAACGCCGTCAAGCCGCCAGTACGCGGTTTTTACCGGCCCGCTTGGCCAAGTACATCCCCTGGTCAGCACGCCGGATGGCGTCTGACCCTTCCTCTTGGGGCTCCAGTTGCGCCACCCCGGCACTGAAGGTGATCAACACCTTGTCTGTGCCCGTTAAAAACAGGCGTTTGGTCAACTCACGTTGCAGGCGCGTCATGGCATCGACCGATTTTTCAAGCACTGTATCGGGCAGCAAAATAATGAACTCTTCCCCGCCGTAGCGGGCCAGGGTGTCTTGCGGACGCATGCACTCGCGGGCCACCTCGGCCAGATGTTTCAGCGCGGCATCGCCCACACTGTGGCCCAGGGTGTCATTGAGCTTTTTGAAGTTGTCAATGTCCAGCATGGCCACGCACAGCGGCGTGTCCTTGCGGCGCACGTTGGCCACTTCGCGGTTCAGCGCCTCGTCCAGGCCTTTGCGGTTGAACACGCCGGTTAATGAGTCGTGGCGCGCCTGCACACTGACGCGGTCCAGCTCCTCATGCAGCTTGGCGATTTGGTCGTCGGTCGACTGCGCGCGCTCTTTCATGCCGCGCAGCTCGTCACGCACCACCCGGCTGTCTGCGGCCATGGTGCGGGTGGCGCCAATCACGTCTTTCATCACCGGGGTCAGGTCGACAATGGATTTGGCTTGCTCGATCAGGCGGGCGCTGTCTTCCATCTTGCCCTGAAAGCTGGCGCTGGACTCGGCCATTTGCGACAGTCGCTGGATGAACGTGGTCAGCATTTGGCGCATCTCTTCGTGGGCTTCCAGTGCCCGGCCTTTGGCCTCGGTCTGCTTGAAGATCACGTCTTTAAGGCGGCGCTCTACATCGTCCAGGCGGCGCAGTGTGAGCGGAGGGTTGCAGGCCTCCAGCAGCGCGTCGATCTGGCCTTTCAGCCAGCGGTCGTCCATGCTCAGCTCGCCAATGTTTTGAATGATCAGATGCAGCAAATGCAGCAAGGTGGACTTGATCTCTGCCTGGTCCTCCGCCGCAAACGACAGCCGGTGTCCAAAGTTGCTCAAGCTGGCCTTGACCAGCGTGATGTCCGCACCCGGTTGGCGAATGGTTTTCAGCAGCTCATGAGTTTGCTGGGTAAAGCGGGCATCGTCGTCACCCAGCGCGGGGCGAGCGTATTCGATCATGCGGGCGATCTGCTCCAAAAAGTCAACAGTCAGCGCCGGTGCCCCCTCATTACCCAGCTTGACAGGTGCAGACACCGGGATCGCCGAATTCGCGTTCAGTCCGCCAAAACCGCTGGTGCCACTGCCACCGTTCGCGGCTGCCTCTGAGGTGGGAATGTAGGTGCCATAGGTGAACAGGGCGGTGCGCACGCCCTCCCAACTCAGCCGCGTGACGGCTGACTGCAGCAAACCCAATTGGCGCACCTGGCCCGGCGTTTTGGCGGGCAGACCCTGCACCAACAGTTGCAGCTCCTCCAGCGGAAAAGGCACGCGACGCGCGGTACCCGCCACTTCGTGAAAGACTTTTTGATAGTTCTCGGGGGTGGGCGGCAGCTTTCTGGTGGCGAGTTTCTGCAGCGTTTCACGCGCTATTTCATGGGGTGGACGGTCAACCATGCACGGGGCTCCAGGATGCAATTAGCCAACATCTTACGGGGTAACCTTTACGATGGCGCGCCAGTGCAAGAACTTCTTCACCTCTAGCACAGTTGCGACGGGGTCTTCTTCATGCGGCACATGGCCCAACCCGTCGAACACCACCAGCCTGGAACCCGGGATATCGCGTGCAAACGCCTGGCCGTTTTCCAGCGGAATCAACTCGTCTTTAGCACCCCACAGGATCAGCACCGGTAATCTCAGCATCTTGATATCGGCCTCGTTGCCCGCCAGCCCCTGGTCCATGCGGTAAGCCAGCGCTTTGCGGTTGCCCGCGCGCAAGGTCAGTTCGTAGTAGCGGTCAATCAGCTCGGGCGTCACCTGCGCCGGGTTGCCATACACGTTCTCCAAACTGCTTTTGACCAAACCGCGCGGCAAGGTGTACTCCATCAGCGTGCGCAGGCCCGGTGTGTGTGCGATGGTGAAACCAATCGGCACCGACTTTGGCGTGAACACATAGCCCCCTGCGTCCACCAAAATCAACTTAGTCACCCGTTGCGGTGCCGCGTGCGCCGTGCCCCAGGCAATCTGGCCGCCCAGCGAATTGCCGCCCAGCACGAAGCGCTGCACCCCTAGCTTGTCCAGCGTGGCCAGCACAAATTGCACATAGGCTGCCATGGTGTACTGGTTGTCCGCCCGCGGCCCGGTCAGGCCAAAGGCAGGCAAGTCAAAGCGGATCACCCGGCGCTGCGCGATGAGCGCCTGTGTCCAGCCATCCCAGGTGTGCAAGCTGGCTGAGGTGCCGTGCAGCAACACAATGGGTTCGGCGTCATCACGCGGGCCCTCGTCACGCAGGTGCACCTGCAGGGCTATACCGCCAACATTAACGTCCTGAAACTGCGAGGGTGATTGCGCCCAACGGGCTTTGAGCACCTCCACCGGTTTGTCTGGCGCCCAGGTGGCCACCAAGCCCGCTACGGCAAATACCAGCACGGTGACGAGCACCACCCCCAACAATCGAAGCAAAAGTTTCATGCAGCGGACTATAAAGCGCCACCGCGCGCACCACGCCCCTAAGCGGTCACCAGCCGCAAATGCGTGATCTCGGACGGCACACCAAACCGCTTGGGCGGGCCCCAGTAGCCAGTACCGCTGTTGGTGTAGACCCACAGATCTTTGAGCTTGTTGAGCCCCGCTGTAAACGGCTGCTGGAACTTCACGAAATGCATCCACGGCCAGAACTGCCCACCATGGGTGTGGCCGGACAGTTGCAAGTCAAACCCTGCGTCCGACGCGGCCTGCGCACTGCGGGGCTGGTGTGCCAGCAGCAAGCGCATGGCGGCGTTCAGCGGTGCGCCTGCCAGCGCCGCCTGCGGGTCGCTGCGGTGGGTCTTGTCAAAGTGATGGGCACCGTAGTCCGCCACGCCCGCCAGCACCAGCGGGGCCGTGCCCACCCGTTTGGGCGCACCCTCGGCCGTGTCAGGCGAATGGCCGCTGTCGTGGTGCAGCACTACATGTTCGTTCATCAACACCGTGGCACCCAGGCGGCGCAGTTCGGCAATCCAGTCGTGCGCGCCGCTGTAGTATTCGTGGTTGCCTGTCACAAAAAAGGTGCCGTGGGTGGACGTCAAATCAGCCAGCGGGGCCACATGTTTTTGCAGGTCGGCCACCCGGCCGTCCACCAAGTCGCCGGTGATGGCCACCATGTCCGCCCCCAGAGAGTTGACCCGCGCCACAATACGTGCCAGATACCCGTGGCGAATCGTCGGCCCCACGTGAATATCTGAGATTTGCGCCACGGTAAACCCATGCAGCGCAGCGGGCAAACCGGCAATCGGCACGTCCACCCGCACCACGTTGGCGGTACGACGAGCATTCCAGAAACCAATCACGGTGGCCATCAAACCCAACACAGGCACGGCGATAGCGCTGTCAGTCTGAAGGGTGGCCAGCATCGGGTGCGCCGCCTCAAAGACCACGCTCACCGCCCAAACCAGCACCAGCAACGCGTCCCGCAGCACCGTCAGCACAAACAGACTGGAAAACAGGCCCATGCACAGCAGCCCCAGCCAGGTCAGCATCACGGTCATGCGCCCCCTCGATACACGCCGCGCCACAAACCCCAGCGGCATCAGCAGGGCAGAGACCACCAGCAACGCGCCAAACAGCGCCCCGCCTGCGGGAAAGGCCGCCACGGTGGCCAGCGCCGGCACCACGCGCCAGCCCACCCAGGCGTGCAGCAGGGCAGATATCAAAAACAGGGGGATCAGCGGCATGAGCAGGGTTGGCAGGCCAACGGTTGTAGAACAGGCGCTATAGATGATGCAGACAGCGTCACATTCAAGGCTATGTGCCCAACATCACGACACCCAAGCCCGCTCAGGCACACAAAAACCCGCCAAGGCACTTGCCGGGACGGGCTTTGGATTGCTTCCATTTAGATAGCAAACTATTGTTAGTTTACGGGGACTTCAGGCCAATTTGATGCCTGAAGTTCCCCGCACAGCCGTTTCAGGCGTTGTGGGCAGCCGCCTCGTGCCGGTTGGCCATGGCGTACAGCTCTTGCGCAAAACGCATGTCAAAGCGCATCTGTAAATCGGCCATGGCGCGAACCTGATCCGCCTGCTCGGTGGTGGTCTGGGCGCGGGCTTCAACCACAGGTGCCTGGCTAGCGGCGGCCCACAAAGCGCTGGCCAAATGGCGGGTGGCGGTGACCAGCTCATGTAAAGCCACGCTCACGCTGGGGGCTGGGTTGGATTTGGAGGAAAGGGACAGTTTGGCGCGGCCGGGGGTGAACAAGGTTACTGAGGTCATAACAATTTCTCCTTCAGAAGTGAGTCATGTTGCAGTGCAATATAGGGTAAACCCTATGATTTTGCATCGTTCGGACTGGATTGACCTCCCTAACTGCGAGGCCAGCCGATTTGTCCGTGCTCTATCGGCAACCAATCGCTCTTATTTACATAGCAAACTATTCAATATTGGCAGGGGCTTCAGATCGATTCAACATCCAAGTTTGCCGCCAGATACTTCCGGACCGCCTTGTCCATCGCCGCGCGCTGGCAGCTTTGCACCTTCATCATCAGGGCGTGGCTGGCCTGCGTCACCTCAAACCGCTGGCACAAATCCGCCTGAATACGCGCCAGCAGCGACGCGGTCACCTCCGCGTCCGCCAGCGCCCGGTGCGCGCGACCGGCGCTGGGCAGGCGGTGCAGCGCGGCCATTGCCCCCAGCGAATGGCTAGGAGCTTGCGGGTACAGGCGGCGCGACAGCAGCACCGTGCAGGCAAACGGCTGCGGCGCGGGCAACCCAACACGCGCCAGCTCGGCCTGCCAGTAGCGCCGGTCAAACGAGGCGTTGTGCGCCACCATGGGCGCATCGCCCACAAACGCAGCCGCGTCACGCATGACATGGTGGGCTGGCGGCGCAGCGGCAATCATCGCGTTGCTGATGCCGGTAAGCGACTCGATGAACCCGCCAATGCGCACCCCCGCGTTCATTAGGCTCTGAAACCGCCCCACCACCGCGCCATCCTCCACCATCACGATGGCAACTTCGGTGGCGCGGTCACCTTGGTCAGGGGACAGGCCGGTGGTCTCGAAGTCGATGATGGCGATGCGGGTCATGGGGGCAAGCCGCCCTCCAGCGCGTCCAAATCCCCGGTGTAGCGTGGGTGCCCGTAAGCAGCCAGCGCATACCCACCCACAATCAGGTACTCAACCTGGTTTGAGTGGAGTAATACGACAAACTCTTTGAAGTCTTCGTTCAGCATCAGGGCCTCCAAACTGCCGACGCAACTCCTCAACTGCTGCCAGACGTGCCTGCACGGGCTGTGAAAGCCAATAGTTCAGGTCACTCGCCGACTTGTTCTCTGCGGTGTGAAGGGACGCCTTGTAAACGACGCGTTGCATGGTCATGGGTCTATTGTCCGGGATTGCAGGGGCAGCAGCCAGAGGCGCATATTTTCAAGGGCTTGCTCTTATTTATGTAGCAAACTATTGATTACTGACAGGGACTACAGCCCTAAATGAAGCCGCAAAGCCGTGTCAAGCCTGCCCAGATCATCCGGCTGCACCACGCCTACAGGCCGCGCATTCAGACGCGCCTTGTCCAGCGTGCGCACCTGCTGCGCCATGGCTTTGCTGTCCTTTGACAGCCCGGTGCGGGACGCGGGCAGCAACACCTCAAACGGGTACACCCGGTCAACACTGGAGGTGAGCGGCACCACGGTAATCACAGCCGCCGCGAGGTTGGCGACGTTGTTGCTGACCACCACCACGGGTCGCGTCTTTTGGGTTTCGCCCCCGCGGGCCGGGTCCAGCGCGGCAAAGTAAATCTCACCACGCCTCATGGCTCAACCCGTCGTTGTAGGTGGCCTGTGCCTCCTGCGCCATCGCAATGTCTTGCGCCGCACTGGCAGCATAGGCTTGCGCCAGTTCCGCCTCTGCCTCACGCTCGGCCAGAAAACGCACAGCTTGCTCTACGACGGCAGAGCGAGTTTTAAGGCCCGCTTTCGCCTGGTAGGCGGTCATGAATCCTGCCAAGGAGGAATCTATGGATACTGAAAGCTTCATATCGTCTTACCCAGTTTGACTTTTTAGAATACCATAGGTTGTGATTCGAAGCAATTTCGAAGCTTCAATGCTCGAATGATGGCTTAGCCCACCATATTTCTTTGCACTTCGCATGAAGCTAAGGCAACATCGCCTCTCAAACCCGCTCTTTGAACAATCTATGTCCGTTTCATTTGTTCCCATTCAAGTGGGGAGTGTTTGGCCACGAAAAGAGCTGGCTTCCCTTTGGGGATACAAGAGCTTTCACGCCATAGCTAGAGGCGTAGTCACGCCGATTGATGACAACAAAATAATTTTGTTTGTTACGGAAGAAAAGCAAGCCTCGGCCACCAACTATCAAGATATTTTGCGAGAGGATATTCTTGAGTGGGAAGGCCCGAACGACCATTTCGCTGAACGCAGAATGCTGGCTGCAAAAGCAAATGGCGAAGAAATCCATCTATTCCATAGGCAGCGCCACCACAGTGATTTTGAGTATCGAGGGGAAATCAGAATACTTTCCGCCATACCAAAAACAGAGGCTCCGAGCAAATTCATATTTGAAGTGCTTGATGCGGATAGAGCCCATTGGACTCACGATCAATTGCTTGCAGCGTTTTACCTATATCTGCAGCTAAAACCGAGTGAGATTCAAAACGAGTACGTTGCCGTATCTCAATTTGCGAAGTCAATCGGCAAACCAAAACAATCGGTCGCATCAAAGCTTCGGACGTTTACACAACTTGACCCTGTATTGGCTGAAAAAAGTATCAAGGCATCAGACAACGTCACGACGGCGGATAAATCTGTCTGGGACGAGTTCAGAGGCGACTGGACCGCTACGACCCTTATCGCCGGTGAAGCATATGAAAACCTCATGGGAAGTTATGAGGCAACGGCAGCTATCAATCAAGCGTCTGCTGGCGATGCCGCTTTTTTATTCAAAGAGGGTGAAACAAAAGAGGCCATCGTTCAGGTTCGTAAAAACCAATATGTTTTTCGTAAAGCTGTGATGACAAGCTACGACTCGACATGCTGTATCACAGGCCTGAAAAATCCGCGGTTACTCATCGCCAGCCACATCGTGCCCTGGGCTGAAGACACAGTAAACCGTCTAAATCCAGAAAATGGCCTTTGCCTATCGGCCCTGCATGACCGTGCTTACGACCAAGGGCTCATCACAGTTTTACCGGACTACTCCGTCAAGACAAATCAAAGTCTCTTGGACGAGCGTGGCAATGATTTCCTAAATGACGCATTGCTCAAATTTGACGGACAGCAAATTAGGTTGCCCGGGCGATTCCGTCCGAATCCGGAGTTTCTTGAAAAGCACGCCCGGCGGTTCCACTTTATCGTTTGATTGGCTGTTGCAAGGGAAAGCCGTCGCGCGCAAAAGTCACTACTCAGTCTATTGAAGATCATTCATTTTCGATAACAAACTATTGAATATCCACGAGGACTTCAACCATATTTGAAACATAAAGATACGGTTTAGGCAAAATCAAGCCACCACCAGCAAAACCCCACAAAGGAACCTCATGCTCGCCCTGCGCCCCAACTGCGAATGCTGCAACATCGACCTGCCACCGGACTCGCTGGACGCGCGCATCTGCTCGTTCGAATGCACCTTCTGCATGGCGTGTGTGGAGGGTCCGTTGGCCGGCAAGTGCCCCAATTGCGGTGGCGAGTTCGTGCGCCGCCCACGCCGCCCGGCGGGCAAGCTGGCCAACAACCCGGCGTCTACCGAGCGCGTTTACAAACCAGCGGGATGCCGGTAGGTCACACGTCAGTTAGGTTACTGCCCGTCTCGCCCTTACCGCCGCCGCCAGCCCCTGCAGCACCGGCACGGTCTGCGCAAAGCTGATGCAGGCGTCGGTGACCGACACACCGTGTTGCAACGGTTGGCCGGGCTTGATGTCCTGGCGGCCCTCGTTCAAATGGCTCTCGATCATCATGCCGGTGATGCGTGCGTCGCCAGCGGCTATCTGCTGTGCCACCTCGGCCGCCACGGTGATCTGGCGGGCGTGTTGTTTGCTGCTGTTGGCGTGGCTCACGTCGACCATCACCTGCTCGCGCAAGCCCGCGCTCTTGAGCAAACTGCACGCGGCATCCACATCGGCTGCTGCGTAGTTGGGCACCTTGCCCCCGCGCAAGATGACGTGGCAGTCGTCATTGCCGCGCGTCTCGAAAATGGCGGCCTGGCCCATCTTGGTCATGCCCATGAAGGCGTGCGCGGCGCGGGCTGCCTGTATCGCGTCGGTCGCGACCTTGATACCGCCGTCAGTGCCGTTCTTGAAACCGACAGGGCACGACAGGCCACTGGCCAGTTGGCGGTGGCTCTGGCTCTCGGTGGTGCGCGCACCAATCGCGCCCCAGCTCACCAGGTCGCTGATGAACTGGGGGCTCAACAAGTCCAGAAACTCGGTGCCCACCGGCAGGCCAAGTTCCAGCACGTCGAGCAACAGACGGCGGGCCATCTCCAGCCCCTTGTTGATGGCAAAGCTGTCGTCCAGGTGCGGGTCGTTGATGTAGCCCTTCCAGCCCACGGTGGTGCGGGGTTTCTCGAAGTACACGCGCATCACGATGAGCAAGTCGTCTTTTAACGCATCGGCCTGGGCCTTGAGCAGCTGCGCATAGTCCATGGCCTGGTCGTGGTCATGGATGGAGCACGGCCCCACCACCACGATGAGTCGGTCGTCTGCACCGTGCAGCACGCGCGACAGGGCGGCGCGGCTGCTCTCCACCAGCGCCAGCGCGGCGGCGGGCACGGGCAGCATTTCTTCCAGCAGCGCCGGGGTGATCAGCGGGCGCACCGCGCTGATGCGGGTGTCGTCAATGCGGGTGGTGTCGTGAGTCGATGGGGAGAGCGATTTGGAGGTAGGCATACTATGAATTTTATAGCTAACTATGTATGTTTGACGGGGACTTCAGGGACGAATCACTATTCAAAGGTCAAAAATCACGGTGATGTCGTCGTGAACGCGCGATGGTAGAGTCGTCAGATGACTGCAACTCTGACACCCCGACGCGAACTCTGGCTATTGGTCACCCTGGCCGGCATCCAGTTCACCAATATTTTGGACTTCATGATCATGATGCCTTTGGGGCCACAGTTCACGGCCCTGTTTGGCATCAGTGATTCGCAGTTTGGCCTGCTGGTGTCCGCCTACACCCTGGCGGCCGGGGCTTCGGGGCTGCTGGCCTCCACTTACATCGACCGGTTTGATCGCAAGAAGTTGATGCTGACGCTGTACGTCTTGTTCGCCATCGCCACGCTGGCTTGCGGGTTGGCATCCAGCTACTACGCCTTGATGGTGGCGCGCATTTTTGCCGGCGTGTTTGGCGGTGTTCTGTCAGCCTTGTCGCAAACGATTGTGGGGGACGTCATTCCGTTTGAACGCCGCGGACGGGCGATGGGTATCGTGATGACCTCGTTCTCGGTGTCCACCGTGGCCGGCGTGCCCTTGGGGCTGTATGGGGCCGCGCATTTTGGCTGGAACGCGCCCTTTCTGGCAATTGGCACGCTGTGTATCTTGTTCATCATTTTTGCCTGGGTCACCTTGCCCACCCTGAACGCGCACCTGGCTTTACACGCGCCTGCGTCGGCCTGGCAGCGCATTACGGACACCCTGCAAGACCACAACCACCGGCGCGCGTTTGTGTTTTCGGGGCTGATGATGTTTGCCGGGTTCACCGTGATCCCGTACATCACCATCTACATGCAAACCAACGTTGGCCTGCGGGCAGACCAAGTGCCCTTGATTTACCTGTGCGGTGGTGTGACCACGCTGGTCACGGCGCGCCTGTTTGGACGGTTGACGGATTCCTTTGGCAAGTTTGAAACTTTCCGCGTGCTGGCCTTCGCGATGACGGTCCCCATGGTGCTGATGACGTTGCTGCGGCCCGGCAACCTGGTCGTCGTGTTGTCGGTCACCACGCTTCTGTTCATTTTCATGAGCGGGCGCATGATTCCCGGCATGGCCATGCTGACGTCAGCCGCCAACCCGGCTTTGCGCGGAACCTTCATGACGCTGAACGCGTGTGTCCAGTCCGCCGCCATGGGGCTGGCCGCTCTAATCGGCGGCCACATCATCGGGCGTGACGCGCAGGGCCTGGTACAAAACTACTGGGTGGCCGGGGTACTCGGTGCCACAGTTAGCCTGATCACCATTGTTGTGGCCCGGCGGCTTGATATGCATCAAGCAGTAGCGCCAGTGAAAGCTTGAGTTGCAGACCGGTCGTTTTTAAACGTCGATATTGCCCGCGCGCAAGGCGTTAGTCTCGATGAACTCGCGACGCGGCTCGACCTCATCGCCCATCAGCATGGTGAACACGCGGTCGGCCTCGATGGCATCGTCGATTTGCACGCGCAGCAGTCGGCGCACCGTGGGGTCCATGGTGGTCTCCCACAGCTGTGACGGATTCATTTCACCCAAGCCTTTGTAGCGCTGGCGGGCTGTCGACCCTTCCGCCTGCGTGATCAGCCAGGCCATGGCTTCGCGGAAGTCCGTGACTTTTTCTTCTTTGGCACGTTCGCCTTCGCCACGGGTCGCTTTGGCGCCCACGCCCAATAAGCCCTTGAAGGTGTTGGCGGCTTCAGCCAAGGCTGCGTAATCCGAACCATGCACAAAATCTTGAGTGAGCACGCTGCTTTTGACATTGCCATGGTGACGACGACTGATGCGCAAAATAGGCTTGTCGGTCCGCACGTCAAATTCACCCACTACTTCAGCATCGGGCAACTTGGCCTGCAGGGCCATGGCAGACAACTCGGCATCAGCCACGGTGTCCAGGTTCAGCGCCACACCATCAGCCACCGAGCGCAAGGCTTCGGCATCCATGAAGTTTTTAAGCCGCTCAATCACGGCTTGGGCCAGTTGATGTTTGCGAGCTAACTCAGCCAGTGTGTCACCGGCAATCACCGTGCCATTTTCACCACCGGTGTGGACCGCGGCGTTGATGAGTGCAATGCGCATCAAGAAACTATCCAGCGCGCCAGCGTCCTTCAGGTAAAGCTCTTCCTTGCCTGCCTTGACTTTGTACAGCGGTGGCTGGGCAATGTAGATGTGGCCACGTTCGACCAGCTCAGGCATCTGACGGTAGAAAAAAGTGAGCAGCAGCGTGCGGATGTGGGCACCATCAACGTCAGCATCGGTCATGATGATGATGCGGTGGTAGCGCAGCTTGGCGACATTAAAGTCGTCATTGCCTGTGGTACCGCCCGCCTTGCCGATGCCAGTGCCCAGGGCGGTGATCAGCGTCAGAATTTCATTGCTGGTCAACAGCTTCTCGTACCGCGCTTTTTCAACATTCAAGATCTTGCCGCGCAGGGGCAGGATAGCCTGAAATTTACGGTCACGGCCTTGCTTGGCCGAGCCGCCGGCGGAGTCACCCTCGACAATGTAGATCTCACACAGGGCTGGGTCTTTTTCCTGGCAGTCAGCCAACTTGCCGGGCAGACCCATGCCGTCAAGCACGCCTTTGCGGCGCGTCATGTCACGCGCCTTTCGGGCGGCTTCGCGGGCACGGGCGGCTTCGATGATCTTGCCGACGATGATTTTTGCGTCGTTAGGGCGCTCTTGCAGATAGTCAAACAAGAGCTTGCTGACAATGTCTTCTACCGGACCGCGCACTTCACTGCTGACCAGCTTGTCTTTGGTCTGACTGCTGAATTTGGGCTCAGGCACCTTCACGCTCAACACGCAGCACAAGCCTTCTCGCATGTCATCGCCCGTCACTTCAACCTTGGCTTTTTTGGCGATTTCACTGTCGTCAATGTACTTGTTGATGACCCGGGTCATGGCAGCGCGCAGACCCGTCAAATGGGTGCCACCGTCACGTTGCGGAATATTGTTGGTAAAACACAGCACTTGCTCGTTGTAGCCGCTGTTCCATTGCATGGCCACTTCAACGCCGATGTTGGTGTTCTGGTCGCTTTGGCGGTCACCCATGGCGTGAAAGATGTTGGGGTTCAACACCGTTTTGCCCTTGTTGATGAAGTTGACAAAACCCTTGACACCGCCCGCACCTGAAAAGTCGTCTTCCTTGCCACTGCGTTCGTCTTTGAGGCGAATCTTCACGCCGTTGTTCAAAAAGCTAAGCTCACGCAAACGCTTGCTCAAAATCTCGTAGTGAAAGTCTGAATTGGTCTGGAATATTTCCAGGTCGGGTGAAAAGTGCACTTCGGTGCCGCGCTTTTCAGTATCACCAATCACCTTCATGGGGGAAACTTCAATCCCATTCACCGTCTCGGTGATACGGTTCTGCACAAAGCCTTTGCTGAACTCCATCAAGTGCACTTTGCCGTCACGCCGAATCGTCAGGCGAAGCATTTTGCTCAAGGCGTTCACGCAGCTCACACCTACACCATGCAAGCCACCCGACACCTTGTAGCTGTTCTGGTTGAACTTGCCACCCGCGTGCAGTTCAGTCAGCGCGATTTCGGCGGCGGAGCGCTTAGGCTCGTGCTTGTCGTCCATCTTCACACCGGTGGGAATACCCCGACCGTTGTCCACCACACTCACTGAGTTGTCGGAATGAATGGTGACCAAAATATCGTCGCAATGGCCGGCCAGTGATTCGTCAATTGAGTTGTCCACCACCTCAAACACCAGATGGTGTAAGCCCGTGCCATCAGATGTATCACCGATGTACATGCCGGGGCGTTTGCGCACCGCTTCCAGGCCTTCAAGGATCTGAATCGAGCCTTCGCCATAGGCTTCAGTCGCACCCGCTTGGTTGGTGTCGATGACAGGTTGAAAGTTAGAGCTGTCCGAGGTACTTTCACCCGTGTGAACCCCCTCACCAGGGGTGGTAGACGATTCTTGAGGCTTATTTACTTCGGACATGGGCGTACTTCTCTGACAATTTCTTAAACTCTTTAATGACCAAACCCCCAGCTACTGGGGGTTTGGAACAGGAGGCGCTGCTATTTGGCAGGCCCTAAATTCTCATCGGCATCACAACGTATTTAAAGGTGTCATTGCCCGGAATCGTCAGCAAAGCCGAGCTATTGGAATCAGACAGCTCCACCCGCACCATCTCTTGCGCCATGTTGCTCAATGCATCAATGAGATAGGTCACGTTAAAACCAATCTCTATGCTGTCGCCGTCGTAATCAATGTCAAGCTCATCCACGGCCTCTTCTTGCTCGGCATTGTTGGATGCCACCCGCAACGTACCGGGATCAATGTTCAAACGAACGCCCTTGAACTTGTCACTGGTCAAAATCGCCGTACGCTGCAGGGAGGACAACAAAGCCTGACGTCCCAGTGTGATGATATTTTTGTGGTTTTTAGGGATGACACGGTTGTAGTCAGGGAATTTGCCTTCAACCAGCTTGGTAACAAATTCCATGCCCTCAAAACTGAACTTGGCCTGATTATTGGCAAACTGCATTTCAATCACGGTCTTGCGCGGCAGAATGACTTCCTGCTTGGGCACTTCAACGTCCAGCATCGCAGACGAAAAAGCCAGGCGATGCCCATCGGTAGCAACCAGACTCAACTGCTTGCCTTCAGCCACAAACAAAATGCCGTTGTGGTAGTAACGAATGTCATGCACTGCCATGGCAAACGACACCTGGCTGAGCAAGTCTTTCAGCGTTTTTTGCGGAACACTGAAAGCAGGCCCAAAGTTGGCAGACTCCTGAACCAAAGGAAAGTCTTCGGCTGGCATGGTTTGCAAAGTGAATTTGCTCTTGCCACCCTTGAGAATGACTTTAGCAGCGCTGGACTCTAGAGACACCGTTTGGTCAGATGGCATGCTGCGCAAAATATCAATTAACTTTCGCGCACCGATCGTGGTGGTGAAGTTGCCGCTGTCACCATCAAGTTCAGCCGTGGTGCGAATCTGGATTTCCAGATCACTGGTTGTGAGCTGCAGCGAGCTGCCTGTCTTGCGAATCAGCACATTGGCCAGAATTGGCAAGGTGTGGCGCCGCTCAACGATACCAGCGACCGATTGCAAAACCGATAGCACTTTGTCTTGTGTTGCCTTCAGGACGATCATGTCAACCTCTTCTTTAATTTCTTTAATTTAAATTAG
>JANOLC010000259.1:0-4783 GCA_031419575.1 Burkholderiales bacterium
CTCCAGCTTCCCCGAGCCGCGCGACCGCCGCATGCTGGCCAGCTGGCTTAGCTATGACGATCTGCATCGCCTGATCACTGCCTGCCTGACCACGCCTGTGCTGGGGCACAGCATTATTTTTGGTATGTCCAACAACGCCGTCACTTGGTGGGACAACCGCGCCGCGCGCCATGTCGGCTACGTGCCGCAAGACAGTTCCGACAGTTTTCGAGAAGCGGTTTACGCCCGCACCCCCGAGCCTGATTTGACTGACCCGGCCGTGCAATTCCAGGGCGGCATGTTCGTGCGAACCGGGCCATTTGAGTAATGTCACAGATGTCACCCACGACGCATGCGTCAACGATAAAACCGATTTCAACCTCGCGCGACCGAGTGGGTGAATGCCCGGTGTGGTCGGTGGCCGAGCAGGCGCTGTACTGGGTGGACATTGAGGGTTGCCACATACACCGCTTCGACTGGGCCACGCAGACCCAAGCGACCTGGAATACCCCCGAGCGTGTGGGCTGCATTGCGCTGGTGGATGAGCAATGCAACAGCCCCTACAACGTTGTGGCAGCCATGGAATCAGGCGTCTTTGGTGTGCAGTTGTTGCAAACGCCGGACGTCAACACGGTGTTGCTAACCGGCATCACGCACCGCCAAGCCAATATGCGGTTCAACGACGGGCGCTGTGACCGGGCCGGGCGGTTTTGGGTCAGCACCCTGTGTATGGATGGCGCGCTGGCGGCTCAGGTCGGTGCGATTTATTGCGTGGATGAGAACGGCCTCAGCGCCGCGAAAATTGAAGGTCTCATCACCCCTAACGGTATGGCCTTCAGCCCGGATGACCGCACGGTGTACCTGTCGGATTCGCACCCCACGGTGCAAAGAGTGTGGGCATTTGACTTTGATATTTCCGCCGGTGACTTATCCAGCGGGCGGGAGTTCATCGATATGACACCGCTGCCAGGTCGGCCTGACGGCGCGGCGGTAGACGCGCAAGGCAACTACTGGATTTGCGGCAACGATGCCGGCCAAGTGCATTGCTTCAGCCCGCAAGGCGCATTGATCCGCTCGGTGAACGTGCCGGTGTCCAAGCCGTCCATGTGTGCCTTTGGTGGCCCGCAGCTTGATGTGCTGTTTGTGGCATCTATCCAACCCGCCAGCGCGGCTGGCAATGACAAAGCGCTGAGTGGTGGCGTGTTTGCCCTGTACGTGGGCACCACGGGGTTGCCCGAGCCTGCTTTTTCAAGATTTCCCCTACCTATTTCCGTTTCCATTCCCATTCACTAAATCCTCAGAAAGAGACATCATGAAACTCCAAAAAACCCTGCTGGGTGTCGCCATTGCATTGCTGGCCACCGCTTCGCAAGCCACTGAATTCAAATCGTCCGACGTGCACAACAGCGACGAATACCCCACGGTCACCGCCGTCAAATACATGGGTGAGCAGCTCAAAAAATCCAGCGGTGGCAAGCACTCCATCAAGGTCTTTAACAAGGGCGCACTGGGTTCCGAGAAAGAAACCGTTGACCAGGTGAAGATTGGCGCGCTGGACATGACCCGCGTCAACATCAGCCCGATGAATTCGATCTGCGCCAAGACCAACATCCCGGTGCTGCCGTTCCTGTTCCGCTCGGTAGACCATCTGCATAAAGTGCTGGATGGCCCGATTGGTGAAGAAATTGCCAAAGACTGCGAAGCCCATGGCTTCATTCTGCTGGCCTACTACGACTCGGGTTCGCGCTCCATTTACAGCAAGAAGCCAGTCAAGTCGGTGGCCGACACCAAGGGCATGAAGATCCGCGTGCAGCAGTCTGACCTGTGGGTGGCTTTGACCAGCGCCATGGGTGCCAACCCCACGCCCATGCCAGCAGGTGAAGTCCTCACCGCGCTGAAAACCGGCTTGGTGGACGCGGCTGAAAACAATTACCCGTCATACGGTTCGGGCTTCCGCCATTTCGAGGCAGCCAAGTACTACAACAAGACCGAGCATTCCATGGCGCCTGAAGTGCTGCTGTTCTCCAAGATCAGCTGGGACAAGTTGCCCAAGGCCGAGCAGGACATGGTGCGCGCTGCGGCCAAAGACTCCGTGGCGGTGAACCGTGCTGCCTGGGCTGCTTACGAGAAGAAAGAGTTCGACATGGTGAAGGCTGCCGGTACGGAGATTGTGGAAGTGGACAAAAAATCCTTCCAGGATGTCATGGGCCCCGTCTATGACAAGTTTGCAGCCACCCCAGACATGAAGCGCCTGGTCAAAGCGGTGCAAGACACCAAGTAAGCCAACGGGCACACACGCCTGGGTACTTTGCCCGGGGTGTGTTTGCTTGTTTGATTGACCGAAAGACACCCATGTTCACCCGTTTTTGTGCCGCCTTGTCCAAGCTCAGTCTGATGCTGGCCATTGTGGGTTTGCTCGCCATCATCGCCTGTGTGCAGTACCAGGTGGTGGGGCGCTATATTTTTAACGACACCCCGACGTGGGCCGAGGCGCTGGCCATGTTGCTGGTGTTGTACGTCACCGCATTGGGTGTGGCAGTAGGCGTGCGCGACGCGGGCCACATCGGTTTGGAATCCATCATCACCCTGCTGCCTGTGCGCTTTCGCCTGAAGCTGGAGATTTTGATTCACCTGCTGGTGGGTTTGTTTGGCTGGCTGATGGTGCAAAACGGCTACCTGTGGACCACGCTGAAGTGGAACGATCAAAAACCCATGCTGGCCGTGCCCTCGGGTATGGATTTTTTACCGCTGGTAATCGCCGGTGTGCTGATCATGCTTTTTTCTATTGAACACATTCTTGCCTTGCTGCAAGGCAAAGAGGTCATCCCAGCATGGAACTAACTGTCCTTTGTATCAGCTTCACAGTGCTGCTGTTGATCGGCGTGCCAGTGGCGTTTGCGATCGGGTTGGCCTCCGTCTGCACCATCATGGTGGCCGGTTTGCCGGTAGCGGTGGTGTTTCAGAAAATGGTGGGGGGCATGCAAGTGTTCTCCTTCCTGGCTATCCCATTTTTTATTTTTGCGGGTGAGTTGATGCTGCATGGCGGCATTGCCGACCGCATCGTTCGCTTGGCCAACAGCTTGGTTGGTCATGTACGGGGTGGCCTGGGTATGTCCAACGTGATTGGTTGCACGCTGTTTGGCGGCGTGGCAGGCTCGCCGCTGGCCGACGTGTCGGCCATGGGCGCAGTGATGATTCCGCTGATGAAGAAAGAGGGCTACGACGCCGACTACGCGGTCAACGTCACCACTCACGCTTCACTGGTTGGCGCGCTCATGCCCACCAGCCACAACATCATCATCTTCACCCTGGCCACGGCAGGCATGGCATCGGTCAGCGTACTGGGCCTGATCGTGGCGTGCCTGATCCCGGCGCTGATCCTGACGCTGTGCAATCTGGCGGCTGCTTATGGCGTGGCGGTGCAACGCGGCTATCCGGTGCGCGGCAAGTTCTCTGGCTGGGGCGAGGTGGCGCGCAGCCTGGCGGCGGCCATTCCCGGCTTGCTGATCATCGTCATCATCTTGGTGGGCATCTTGTCGGGCGTGTTCACCGCCACCGAGTCAGCGGCCACTGCGGTGCTGTGGGCGTTGATCGTCACCGTGGTGGTGTACCACTCGCTGTCGTGGGAGCACTTCCTGAAGTCATGTGCCAAGGCTTGCAAAACCACCGGTGTGGTGTTGCTGTTGATTGGAATTTCGTCCGCATTTGGCTACTTCATGGCGCTGTACGAAGTGCCGCAAAAGACGGGCGAAATGATGGCCTCCATGACGCAAACGCCGTGGGTCATCTTTTTGATGGTCAACGTGCTGTTGTTCGTGCTGGGCACCTTCCTGGACATGGCGGCCACTATTCTGATCTGCACCCCGGTGTTCCTGCCCATCTGCCAGCAGTTCGGCATGGACCCCACCCAGTTCGGCGTGATGATGCTCATCAACTGCGCACTCGGTCTGAACACACCGCCGGTAGGGAGTACCCAATTTGTCGGCTGCGCCATTGGGGGCATATCGGTGGGGGAGGTGATGCGGTCTATCTGGCCGTTCTACGGCGCGCTGATTGCCGCACTCATGCTGGTCACCTATGTCCCCGCCTTCTCGCTCTGGTTACCCGGTATTGTTCTTGGCAAATAAAGTGAACCAAATCGAAACCTAGTCCCCGTTAAATATAGATAGTTAGCTACAAAAATAAGAGCAATCAGCTTGTCATCACCGGATGACCGCTATTTGTTATTTTCAAACCTCCATTTTTCAAGGAAGCAAGCACCATGAACCCCCAAGACCTCAAAACCATCATCGGCTCCGGCCTGCTGTCCTTCCCTGTGACCGATTTTGACGAGCAGGGCGACTTCCGTCCCAAGACCTATATCGAACGCCTGGAATGGTTGGCCCCCTACGGCGCAACCGCCTTGTTCGCCGCCGGTGGTACGGGTGAGTATTTCTCCCTGTACGGCGACGAATACAGCGCTATCGTCAAAACTGCGGTGGACACCTGCCGTGGCAAGGTGCCCATCATTGCCGGTGCTGGTGGCCCCACCCGCATGGCCATTGCCCATGCGCAGGAGGCCGAGCGCCTGGGTGCCCACGGTGTTTTGCTGCTGCCCCATTACCTCACCGAAGCCAGCCAGGACGGCCTGGTCGCCCACGTTGAGGCGGTGTGCAAAAGCGTGAAGTTTGGCGTGATTGTTTACAACCGCAATGTCTGCAAACTCACGCCTGATTCCCTGGCCAAGCTGGCAGACCGTTGTCCCAATTTGATTGGTTTCAAAGACGGCCTGAGTGAGATCGAAACCATGGTCGCCATCTACCAG